>JBFXHW010000049.1:0-12767 GCA_050176605.1 Sphingobium sp.
GTTGTGGTCGCGCGAGATAAGCAAAGTTGCTATCCGCTATAAAAGTCCCTTTCTTATCAGAGGCCGCACCTTGATGATGGTGCCAAAATTCGCTGCACGGTCATACCGCCGAAATTGGCGAACGGATCACTGGCGGCTATCCGCCAGCGCTGGGGATGATGATCGCCGTTCAAGCCCTCGTCTAGTTATCCTGCCAGCGTTCGCCTTGGGCATATGCCATGGCCCTTGGCGTATGCGTGCTCGCGACGGCGCCGAGACCAGGTGCGGCCGCATCTGCTCGACCGTTGGCAACCAGCGGTGCCGACCGTCGAGCAGTTCGTTGAGGTAGAAGTGGTCGATCGATCGCGTCAAACTTCGATCGCGACTTCCGCCGCGATCTCCGGTGCGATCTGCGCGCTGACCTCTGAGTAAAGATCGACGCCCTCGGCCGCTCGGATGCTGGCGATCAGGCTGTAGCGGACCCGCTCACCGATCCTGCCCTGGGCGAGGTTTTCGCGCCACCAGCCGCCGGTCGGATAGACGACGATGCTGTTGCGTTCGGCCAAGTCAGCGGCCGTTCCCTCCCAGATATCGGCATGGAGCGATCCGCGATGCCGCAGTTGCGGACCGATTGTCCAGCCAGCGTCCGACCCTTGCCGTTTGGGCGGTCGAGCTCCGGCCTCGGACGTGATACGCCGCAAAAATACGTCAAGCTTTTCATCCGCCGACTTCAGCGCGAACCGAAGGCCATGGCTCGCATAGCTATGGCGGCGCGACTGCCCGCGTTCGCCAGGATTGGGTTCGACGAAATAGCTGAGCGTGATCCGCAACTGGACGAGGGTTCCGCCCAATTCGGTCAGCCTCTCTTTCGGCCAGACCAGCTCGTGAACCACCAGCTCATCGGTCGCGGCCTTGCCCTTGGCCATCTTGAACGGCGAGAGGCTATCCTCGACGACCATCGTCACGTCATTGTCGAGGCTGCCGATCGCACGAGCGAGCGACGGCACCCCAAAGCCATAGCGGCGCACCAGGCTCGCCCTGTTGAGCGTGCCCAGATACCCGGTCATGGCCGCCGTCCACTCCGCCGAATGGACGATCAGACCGCGAACCGTTTCAGGCCACAAGGTCGGCCGCTCGGCGAGGATTCGCGCGGCCATCCTGGCTGCCAATGCCGTAGCGGCACTCGTGTCACCCGTCGTGGTGAATGGCCGCTCTGCGGTGTGCCGGTACGTCGTCAGCAGCGCCAGATCATCGACATGGTCGCCAAACCCGGAGGCCGGGTCGACGCCGATATTGCCGCCCTCGAACACAACATCGGGCTTGAGCGGCCAGTCGCGGTGCCACGATACCGATGTGCGACCGCGGGGCGTGATATCACCAACCCCCGCCAAGGCGTTCCAACCGGCAAAGCTCGCATCGGCGATCACCGATTTTTCGGTGAACGCACCGACCGTGAGCGCGTTCCATGCCTGGGCCGGACTCTCGATCGGCATCAGGTCATTGCGCGCCGGATAGTCGGCTGCAACGATTGGTTCGCGGATATTGCCGCCCGCAACCGTAATGATCCGGGGGATTTCTTCCCGGCCAAAAGCCAGCGCATCGAGCTTGGCCGACCAGGAGGACGGACGCCCGCGCCAATGGTCACCAAGGCTTGTAACCGCAAGGCAGATCGCGCGAGGCCGCGCCGTCGCCACGATCTCCGCGCGCGCGATCGCCTGTGCCGTGATTGCACCATAAAGGTCCGGATCGTTCGCACCGTGATCCGGGAGGATCTTCACGGACTCGAGCCGATGCTTGATACTGATCGGACCGACACTCGCCAGCACATCGGTCAAATCACCGTAGAGGGCGATCCCCGATAATTGGGTGCCATGACCTCCGTGCGCGAGTGCGCTGATGTCCTCGACTTGCCACGCCGCGTCATAGGCCTGCTGATCAGCGGCATCGAGTAGCGGAGCGATCAGCTTGTGGCCGATCGTTGTCCCTGAATCGAGCAGACAGACGGCCGGGGCCTCCGTGTCGCACAGTTCGAGCCGATCGAGCAGATCATCGGCCCAGAGCCGCTGCTCGGCGCCGTCCAACCCCATGAAGAAGCCGGGCGTATCGCGCGCCATTCGCAGCTCGGCCACCGCGTCGGTATTCGCGATGATCCGCCCGAGATCCTCGGCAGTCGCGTGGACGACCACCACCTCGCGTTCGGCGAATTCGAGGCCGTTCTCGCGCACCGCGAGGCCAAGCGTCTGCGCTGCGCCCTCGAGATGCGCGCGCGTCCCCTTGCGCAGCCAAACTTCCCACCAGGCTTGAACACCCAGCGCGGGAAATAGGTCTGCGGCATCAGTGTAGAAGGATCGGGCGACCGCGAGACGGGCGGTCTCGATCGAGGCAACCAGGCGCTCATTCTTGGGCTTGCGGGTTTCCACGACCGTGCCGTCGTCCAACGTCTTTTCCCGGACGTTGTCGTCGGTTTCATAGGCTTGGACCTTGCCGAGATAATAGCTGCGCTGGGATTCCGGGACGAACACCGTCGCCGCGACATGATTGTCATCCGCCGGCTGTACGCTCACCAGTTCGATCGGGAATTTGCCTTTGCGTTCCAGCTTGTCGACCATTCCCGCCTGATCGATCGGCAGCGTGAACTCGACATAGAAACCTGGCGTGCCCGCAGCGATTTGCGGATCGCGGTTCGCGAGCAGCGTCTCACCGGCTTGGACGATCTGGGTGAGCGCTTGCGTCAGATGCTGGGCATGCGCCGCGCGGTCCCGCTCAGGCGCTGCCGATCCACCGCCGCCGCCCGGATGCGCGGTATAGCCTCGGGCCTTCCCGGAGCCAGGCAGATAGAAATGCGGATGTGGCCGTCCCGGCTCGTCGGCCATCTCTATCGGCGCGCCGCAGCCTTGCGTTCACCGACCGCCCGCAACAGATCCTCCTCCGAAACCTGCTCGCGGTCGCCAAGCAGCGCATATTTGGCGGCCTCATCCGCGATCCGCGCGAGATCGGCCTGGCTCAGCCCCGCTGCTTCGCCAACGATCGGCCGCCAGTCGACCCCCTTGGTGTCGAAGGTCGACAGCCGGCTCTCCAGGATGGCCTTAGCGACATCTTCGGTCGGCAGCGCATATTCGATCACGTCGTCGAACCGGCGGAACAGCGCCGGGTCGAGCAGTTCTGGATGGTTGGTTGCCGCGATGATCAGCCCTTCGCTTTCATCCTCTTCGAGAAACTGCAGGAAGGAGTTGAGCACGCGTCGGATCTCCCCGACGTCGTTACGCTCGCTCCGCCGCGCGCCAATCGCATCGAACTCATCAAAGAAATAGACGCCGCGCGTCTCGGTCATCGCCGAGAAAACCGTGCGCAGCTTGGATGCCGTTTCGCCCAGAAATTTGGTCAAGAGGCCATCGAGCAACACCGTGAACAGCGGCATCTTGAGCTCGCCCGCCATCGCTGCGGCCGTCATCGTCTTCCCGGCGCCCGGCGGGCCAATCAGCAGCAGCTTGCGGCGCGGCTGCAGCCCACGCTGACGCAGCCGATGCTGCTGCCGCTGCTCGACCAGGACCCTGTGGAGGCGCTCACGCAGGTCCTCCGGCAGCACCATGCTCGACATGCGGGTATCGACATATTTGACCGCGACCAGATTCGCGAGATCACCCTTGGGCTGCACCAGTGGCACAGCCTTGCCGCGCGCCGGGGCCTTCTTTCGGGCCCGCGCTTCGTCGATCAGGTCACGCAGCTGTTGCGCGAGCTTGCCATGACCGCGACGGGCCTCGTTCGCGGCCGCCTGCATCGCGATCGTGTAGAACTGCTCGTCGTCACCTTCGAAATGGCTTTGCAGAAGAGCGATAAGATGGTTGGCCGTAGTCACGGATACTTCGCAATTCCGGCTGTGCCGACTGATTTCATGACCAATATCCGCGCTGTCTTGCTACGGTAAAGCCCTGAATCTTCAGGAAAACCGATCGCCCCCAAATCGGGCCTTGGTTGTATCGATCTTCCCCCGATATGACAATCTCGATTTGAGTTCGGTCCGACAGGCGCTTCGCCGGCAAATCCCGCACAACGGTATCGCGCCCGCTACGAGAGCCCCGACCCGATCTTCGCGAGACAGCGGGAGGCGGACTCATTTGCTGAAACGCGCCGCCATGCGGGCGCTGGCGCCGCTCTTCGCGGCAAGACGCGCGCCATAGCGCATGACTGTCTTGGGATCGCGCCAGCGATAGGCCTGCATGATCGCCGGCAGACTCTCGCCGGCCGCAAAATTATCCTGCGCCACGCCCACCCGGATCGAATGGCTGGATACGCCCGCGACCCAGCGCTCAAGCTCAGCTTCGCTGACGGGCCCCAACAGCTTTTTGTCGAACGCCTGTCGGATGAGGCGTTTGTAGATCAAGGTGATCGTGCCCGGGTTGAGCGCGCCCTCCCCTACCCCCCGGATCGAGCCATCAAAATAGGTCTCGACCCGGCGAAACAGCGCTCCCCGGTCGATCTGGGCGAGATCGCGCCAGACTTCGATCGCGCGCATCGTTGGCGGCGACAGATAGGCGAGCATCCCCTGCCCCTCCTGATCCGTCTTGCTGCGCGCAATCTCGAGGAGTCCTGCTCCTTCCGCATCGGGGCCATCGATGTCGGTCACGAGAATGGCCGCAAGCTCTGAGCGCCGACAGCCCGTGTCATAGGCGACCCTGAGCAGCGCACGATCACGGGCGCCCAGCATGTCGCTGCGAGTCGCCTTGAGCAGCGCCGACAGGCTAACCCCGGTCGCTGGCGCATCGAGGTCCGTCACGTCGCCCTTGAACCGGATCGCCCGCGCCTGGCGCTGCCGCGTGCCGCGGATCTTGCGCGCCGCCTTCTTCTCAAGCTTGACCAGCGGCGCCGCAGTCGGATCCTCGAGCCCCGCCATGCGGTACGCCCAGCCCACGTTGACGAGATAACGCTCGATCGTCGCCATGGCCCGGATCTTCTCGGCCGACGGGTCGACCCCGGCCAGCGCCCGGATCCATTCGGCGACCATCTTCGCGTCGGCTCGCGCCGGCGTTCTTCCCTTGCTGCGGCACCAACGGCCCCAGATGGTGAGATCGGAGCGAAACGCCCGCCGCGTGTTGTGCGACCAACCGCGTACCGCCGCCGCGACCAGATCGGCGTCGACCACCAGCGCCGGACCAATGAATTCACGGACGTCGCCGACGACCTGCGCTACCAGCTCCTGCTCCCCCGATCGCCCGACCAGCCCCGTCATGGCACAATCTCGCCTATCCAGACATAGAGCCTTCGTCCTTCGACGCGCAGGATGAGCAGATCCTCGACCGTCATTGGCCGCACATGGGCAACGGGATTGCGAACCGTGGCGAGGCGGTTCAGCGTCTCGACGATCGCGGTCTTTGAGCGAAACACCGGCTGGAACACGTCCCGCCAGTTGTCGCCCTTCTCGATGATGATGCGATAGTCCGAGAAGTCGGCATAATCGAACGGCTCGCCGGGTGTGCGGCCAACGTCGACGTCAGCTTGCATCCGCCCTTCCCAGGCTTCCCTGATCGGCTGCGGCACGCGCTGCTTGATCCAGCGCGGGCCAACCCCGGATTCCATTCGCGCCTTGAGAAAAGCGCGGAGCCTGCGCTCGAGTTGGCGCGCCATTTGGGTGATCAGGTCGTCGAGCAGATCGGGATCAGCGTCAGGACCTCCCTCCAGGGTCAATCCGAAAGGCTCGAAAATCTGACCGACAACCGCGACGGACAGGCTGCCGAAGCGATGGTCGAAGCCGCGCGCGAGCCTCAGGCCGGTGACCAAGACGGGATCGCTCTCGCCCGAAGCGACAACGTCTTCCTCGCGGTAGTCGCCCAGCTCTGCCCGAACCAGCTGCGTGACGCGCGGCGTTGCCGGATCGGTCCGGGCAACCACCCCTGTCACCGCACGCGCGGCGGCATAGGCTTCGATCGAGAGCTCCGGCGCATCGTTGCGCACCCAAGGTGTCGCGATTGCCGCCATCTCCGCGACAGCTGCCCGCCGCCATGTCGCATCGCGGGCGATTGCGCCCACCGCTGCCGCTAGGTCGACCTCGGCGAGCTCGGTCGCCGTCGGGAAACGCCAGGCGGGAACCACGGCCGGAAACCGGGCCTCGAGCACGCCGCGCGCGATGTCGGCGATGCTCGTTGCTTGTCCGATAAAGGCGGACAGTCCGGCAAGATCGCGTCCCAGCGCTTCCTGGGCAGCGTCGCGGGGCGCCATCAGCCTGTCAATGACCGGGGTGAGCGAACCCATGCGCGCAAGCTGGTCGGCGACGGCGTCGGGAATGACGGGGCGGAGCTCAAGGAGCCGTTCAAACGCTCTGGCGCGCTCCGCGATCACCCCCACGCCCCCGGCCCGCTCGATCATGGCCTGGACGCCGCTCACATGGGCGGTGATCTCGGCGACCGATCGGCCACCCAGCATCCTGTCGAAATCGGCCTGCCTGCGCGCGAGGTCCTCGAAGATGGTCGGCCGCGCCGCCAGCATGTCGCTGAACCGGCGCTGCTGCTCAGCGATCTCGTCGAAATAGCGCGGCCGCACGGCCAGGATAGTGTCCAAGGCGCGGCGCTGCTCGGCGATGCGTTCGAACAGCCGGTTGTCAGTGAGGCCGAGCGCAGCGCGGTCCATGGCGGATAGTGGGCGAGCCACGACCCCGCGCGGCGCATTTGCCTCCCTGGCGCCATCGCTAGCGGAGCGCGGTTCAGGACCCGGCTCGGCCGAAGGGCTCGGCTTATCGTCTTCAGTCACGGCTTCGGCCCCGTTTCGCTGCGTTGGCGCCTACATAGCCGATACGCTGCTTAAATGATAGGGGTCATGATAAGCATCCATTATCACGACTACGCGTATCGGCAAAGTTGACTGAAATCCTCTCTCGGTTAAAAGATGTCATGGACCGTCCGCCCGACAAGCCCCGTTACGGACCCGAATACGGCCCCAGGGTGGTCGCCGCGATCGCGAGTTGCACAGCGGCGATTGCGCGGCTCGATGCGCGGATTTCCGCCAGTTCCGTAGCCTCGGCATGGCACCGCCGCGCCGCCTGGAGCGGCTACGCCAAAGCGCTCCAGCTCCAATCGGCCGAGATCGAGGAAATCGACGTATTTTCCTGGGGCTGCGGGCTGCAAGTGCCGGGGCGGGCGCTGCGCGCGACCAACCTCGACGCGTTCGACCGCTTCGACGACTGGCACGCCGCGCTGCTGGATAAGGATCCCCTCGCCTGGCGCGACGCGCTGCCCACAGCGATTGGCGAACCCGCCATTGCCGCAGAGCACCCTGCCCTGATCCGCGCGCTCGACCAGGTTCGGCAGCATGCGCGCATCGACAGCAGCGCCCTGCCCTGGCTGTCGGTGCCGTTCTCGCTGCGTGACAAGGGCCTGTCGGCCACCCCCCTCCCCTGCCTCGCCGGCGGCGCCAAGGCGCTGCGCCTCAAGCGCACGCCGGACGATGCCGACTGGCTGGCGGTTCTGCGAAGTCTCGAGGCCAGTGCCACAGCCGGTCTCGAGCGCCTGCAGGCGCTCGAGCGCAACTACCGCGACGCGCAGCGCGCTATTGTCGCGCAGTACCGGCCAGGCGCCCTGCCCGCGCTGCTCGCCCTCCTGTGTCACCGCCCGCTGCTGTCGCCGCAGGCAGCGGCGGGTTGCCTGGAAATCAGCGTGGCCGGCGCCAGCAAACTCCTGGAACGGGCCGCTTCGGCAGGTCTGCTGATCGAGATCACCCATCGGCGAACGTGGCGGCTTTTTCTTCCCCCCGACCTCGCGGTCGAATTTGGTTTCGTAGCTCCCAAACGAGGCCGGCCCGCCGTGGAGCCCCCTCCCCTCCCCCAAAGCCGCGCTCTCGCCGAAGTCTTCGATGCGTTTGATCAGGAGATGGCCGAGATCGACAGCGTGTTGAATGGTCGCGGCACAGCCGGGCTCTAAGACCGCCGTCAGGCGATGGTCCTCCCAGTCAACCCTGCTCGAGCAACCCGCGGATCGCGTTTAGGACCTCCTCGGTAGGCGCGCCCGATTTGGGCAGGACCTTGAGCGAGAGGCCCCCGCGCGCCGACCGCGAATAGCGCAGCATTGCCTTACCGCCCTTCGCTTTGATCTCGGCCTCTCCCGACGCAGTCTTCTTTTGGGCAATCGTCGCCTGAACCAGACGCTTGGAGATTTCTGGCCCGCTCATTCTTGTTCCAAGATCCGCCCGTTCGGCTGCGATAGCCTTCGCTTCGGTAGCCATGAGACCGCGTGTACGTGGGTCGGCCGCCAGCGGCTTCACATCCCGAGCGATTCGAACGGTGATATCGTGCTTGTCGGCGAATGCTGCGACAATCTCTTCTGGGAGGCGCGCCACATCGAGCAGCCGGCTCAGCCACGATTTCGAGATCTTCAGATGTTCTGCCATCTCGTTTTGCGAGCCCCCGTAGAACTCGCCTAGCGCCCGGGCATATTCATTAGCGCGTTCCCAATCGGAAATATCCTTCCGGGAACGATTCTCGATGTCGGAAACCCGAAAGGCCTCTTCATCGGAGACGTGTTGGATCGTGACGAGATAGTCATATTCGGGGTGATGATGATCTCGCAGCCACTGCACGGTCCACCAGCGGCGAACGCCGGCGATAATCTCGTAGTCATGATCGGGATCGTTCTGGAGCCGGCGAACGATCGCCGGGATGCGCTGCTTCTTTGCCGAGAGAAAGGCGTCGATGAGATCGCGACAAGTCTCCTCGTTGAGGTGATCCAGATCGCGGTTGTGCAGACGCCACGGACGGCACCGGACTGGATCGACCCATTCAGTCCGATCCGTCACAACTTTGCCCGTCGCTAGCCGCGCGAGGGTTTGGCTGCGGCTTGCCATAATGCTCTCGGCTGGGGCCGTATTGTCGAGTTCGGCTGTATCATCGAGCCCTTCCGTGAGGCTGCTTCCGAAGCCGCGATTTCCTTTTGTCATCCGCCGATCTTCCTACCTGCGCTTCTTCTTCAATCCTGCCAGTTGCCACATGGCAACCGGCGCTGCTTTTCTGCTCTTAGCGTCCGCTCCGGAGCCAAAGTTGCCACGTGGCAACTCCCGCTCGCCCCTTTTCCTTAAGCCATATCCCCGGGGGCCATCCATCAAAAAATGGGGCGGGCTTATCTAACTGTATTTGCATCTCTTTCTGCTCCAGTTGCCACGTGGCAACCACTTAGGCCGCCTCCCCTGCCCTGCTCTCCCAAGTGCGCAAAACATCCGTCTCGATATCGTGACAGACATCATTCAAGTGCTTCACGCAGCGGGTGTGAACCTCATGCGATGTTACGGGCCGATCGAGCTCAAAAACGGTCTTCATCCGCGAGCTCGCATTGTCAATTTCGGCACTTGTCCGAAGCACCGAATTGATCATCGACCCGCCGAACACCTGCCGCATCATCAAAAGGATCTCACGATGCATCGACTTGCTTTCGTCCACTCGGCTACCGACGAGCTTGATGAAATTGTAGGCTGGCTTCACTCGTCCAGCGAGGCGCTCCAACTGCTTCATCGTCGTGCGCGCCATGTCGATGAAAGAAACGGTCGACGCAAAGTCAATCACACTCGGCGGCATCGGGATAACCATTGCGTTTGCGGCCTGCAGGACCGCCATTGAGACCATGCCCAGCGCCGGAGGTGGATCCATGATGACGATGTCGTAGTCATCGACCACGCTATCGATGGCCTGCCCGATCAAGTCGATGATTTCGAAACTTTGGTTCTGCGCGAGATAGCCGGCAATCTCATATTCGAGATTATAGAGCTTCAGGTTGGCTGGGACCAGGTCGAGTCCGTAGAAATGCGTCCTGCGAATGATCGAGCGGACGCCCAGCAGCTCCGGGTTATGGAAGTGCCCGTAGAGCGTGTCGTCCTCCGCTAGATCGACATCCGGCCGGTAGCCGAACATCATCGTCGAGCTGGCTTGGCTATCGCAATCGATAAAGAGGACCCGATATCCCCGGATCGCGAAATGCTGTGCCAGATGCAACGCGATCGTCGACTTCCCGACCCCGCCCTTGAAGTTCGATACCGAGATGATGGCCGGCGTGTCGGTCGGTGCTCGCCAAGGGCGGGTGCCGAACACCGCACGCATCTGATCGAGCTCCTCAAGAGTATATTGAACACGGTGGCCCGACGCCGTGCGATCCCGGGGCGGAATCCGGCCGTCGCGCTCTGCTTCTCGAATAGCGGACGCCGTCCGCCCGACAAGCGCTGCGGCCTTGGAAATCGGGAAGGACGGTCCCTTCTTGTGCCCAGTCTCTGGGTCGAGCGCGCCGTCTCGAATTCGCTTCAGGATCGTCAGGGCCTTTCGGTGAAGCGTTCCGAGCTCGTCCTCAAAGAGTTCTTCGGCCTGCAAGTCGAGAGGTTGATTTGTCGCCATGACCACCACTTTTGTTAGATTGACGCAGCACTCTAGCGATCTTGGCAGTTTTGAGCAATGTTTGGCCACCAAACTTACAACTGGACCGATGATCTCCGAGCCATTCCACGCTCCAAGCGATCCGGATTGACGCTCGCTCGAGAGGTGACCGATGATCTCGGGTCCGTACTGCTGGCAGTTCGCCAAACGAGTCGCGAGCTCGTATGCTCGGGCCGGCCCTTGGTCAGCCCCTGTGGATAAACACCGATGATGTCGGTGCAAGCCGATGATTACGGTGCGTTTTTCCGATGATCTCGGTTCCTGGCGACCGATGATCTCAGAGCCCATACCTATTATATGAATCTCCTATAAAAATCCGATTCGCGAATCGCTTGAAATTTTTTGAGCAGAAAAGGGAAAGGCGGCACCCAAACCGCTCCTAGATCATCGGTGCATTTGGAGGTTTTTCCCTCGGAAACCGGACAAAACTGCCAACAGTCTTGCTTTCGGTCCTCAAAGCTGTTGTTAAAGCTGCATACAACGGCCCCTGAGTCGGGGAAGGGCGGAACCAATGAGCGGAGACACACACAGGCCGATCGGACATCAATATGCCCTGGCTATGCTGGATGGCGGCGAGGAGCGCGTACGCTCCGTTGCCCAAACCGCCGGCACACAGCTGACCTTGGATGCGTTTCTCCGCGTTCACGACGAAGAACCTGTCCCTGCATTTCTCCACTCCGCCCTGTGCGCAATGTCGCTGCCGACCAAGCGGCCGAAGGACGATACACAGCCGATACTGCGAGAGGATGGAAAATACGCCCTGGCCATCAACCCCCGTCCGGTTCTTCACAATGTTGATGGCAAGCCGGTCCTCAAGAGCCTTGGTGTGCCGTATGGAGCATACCCTCGAGTCGCGCTGATCTACCTCCTGTCCCAAGCAGTCGCAAAGCGATCGCGAGATGTCTATCTCGGGAGGAACTTCACCGAGTGGATGCGCCGCCTCGGGTACCAGACCGTCTCCTATGGACCACGCGGCACTGCCAACTTGATGCGCGAGCAGGTCGATCGGCTACTCGCTTGCGAATGGCAGATCCGATGGGAAGGCTCCGACACCGGAGACAATGCGTTCGCTGTGCGCGATGTCAAAATCTCCAACGAATATGCGGGGTCTCTGGAGAAGAATGGCGCATTTGCCCGCGAAATTCGAATGTCGGAAGTCTTCTACAGCCACCTTGTCGAGCATGCCGTCCCGCTCAACGAGGTGGCGATTCGCGAATTAAAGGGCACACCGACAGCACTCGATCTCTACACCTATCTGGCCTACCGCTTGCCCCGCATAAGTGGGGACAAAGGGCAAATGATCTCCTGGGATCAGCTTGCGAAGCATCTGGGGAACGAGGCGGACAGCAAGCGCTTCCGGCAAACAGTCCGCGAGACGATGCAGATCGTGTCAGCCGTCTATCCGAACGCCAATGTCGATCTTTCCGGGAGAAAGGTGGTCCTGCATCCGTCGCCGGCGCCACTCGAGCGCAAGCTCGTTGGCCCACATTTGCGACTCGTTGGGCCGCCTGCGGCCGAAACGGCACCGAGATCATCGGTCCCGAAGAACGCCCGAGTCGCAAGCGAGACCAAGAAACCGTCAGAACCGCTTCTTCCTTTCCCTGCGGGCAGCATGGCCTACGGGACGCGAGAGGAAGCATTCCGCGCGATCGGTCTCGACAAGGGGAAGCCCTGGTCGGTCGACGGGATGGCAGATGCCTTCCGCGCTGGCTTTCCCGGCATCAAGCAGAACCGAACGGACGCTGAATGGCTGCGCGTCTGGGAGTCGTTCGTCATTCGATATGCCGAGCGGCGCGCAAACAGCGGAAATGACTGACCGATGATGTCCGAGCGGTTCGACTGATTTCATTCGCCGGATTCCTGCGCGCTGCGCCGCGGTCGGTGGGAAAAGAGAAAAGGAGGGCAGGGGCCGTAAGCAGGAGTGAGGCCATGCCGCTTACAGCCCGAAAACCATCTCAAGAATTGATCGATCTCGTAGGTGCCCTGGGAGGCACCTGGCACGGCCGCACGGCTATGTGCCTTTGCCCGGGCCATAATGATCGCACCCCCAGCCTCTCACTGCGCCAAGGCGATCGAGGGATTCTCGTCACCTGCTTTGCAGGATGCGAACGCGAAGACATCCTGCGTGAACTCCGCCGTGTCCCGATCCGACAACATTACGCCTACACGGTCTCACCATCGAGTGTGTCCGGTAACGCGGTTCGCCTCTGGGACGAAGCGCAGCCCGTGCTCGGAACCCTTGCCGAACGGTATCTGGCGGGCCGGCATCTGTTGCCCGTGGCCGATGATCTCCGATTCCATCCCCGCTGCCCCTATCGGCCGCGACCCTGGACCAGCTTCCATCCGGCTTTGCTCGTCGCGGTCCGGGAGGGACGCCGACTGACCGCTGTCC
>JBFXHW010000050.1:0-12696 GCA_050176605.1 Sphingobium sp.
CGATGATGTCCGGAGCGCGCAGCTCCATCAGGCGCTTCAGACGGTTGTTGCGGTTGATGACGCGGCGATAGAGATCGTTGAGATCCGACGTCGCGAAGCGGCCGCCGTCCAGCGGCACGAGCGGGCGCAGCTCCGGCGGGATGACCGGAACCACGTCGAGGATCATCCATTCCGGGCGGTTGCCGGATTCGAGGAAGCTCTCGACGACCTTCAGCCGCTTGATGATCTTCTTGGGCTTGAGCTCGCTCTTGGTGACGGCCAGCTCATCGAGCAGCGCCTGCTTCTCACCCTCCAGATCGAGGTCGATCAGCATCTGCTTGACCGCTTCAGCGCCGATACCGGCGGAGAAGGCGTCCTCGCCATATTCGTCCTGCGCGTCGAGCAGTTCGTCCTCGGTCAGGAGCTGGTACTTGTCGAGCGGCGTCAGGCCCGGCTCGATGACGATATAGGCCTCGAAATAAAGCACGCGCTCAAGCTGCTTCAACTGCATGTCGAGCAGCAGGCCGATACGGCTGGGCAGCGACTTCAGGAACCAGATGTGCGCCACGGGGGCGGCCAGTTCGATATGGCCCATGCGCTCGCGGCGGACCTTGGAGACGGTAACCTCGACACCGCACTTCTCGCAGACGATGCCCTTGTACTTCATGCGCTTGTACTTGCCGCACAGGCACTCATAGTCCTTGATCGGGCCGAAGATGCGCGCGCAGAACAGGCCGTCGCGTTCGGGCTTGAACGTGCGGTAGTTGATCGTTTCCGGCTTCTTGATCTCGCCGAAGGACCAGCTGCGGATGCGCTCCGGCGATGCAAGGCCGATCTGGATCTGGTCGAAGGTTTCCGGCTTCTGGACCGGGTTTGCGAAATTGGTCAGTTCGTTCATGTCTCAATCCTCGAAAGAGGTGAATATCGTCAGGCGGAAGCAGCCGGGGCGCCGCGCGGGCAGCGCCCCCGCAACTGTCATTCCGCGGCCTCCGGCAGTTCGCCCGCCGCACCGTCCTCGTCGATCTCGTCGAGCGCGGCCAGCTCGACATTGAGGCCGAGCGAGCGCATTTCCTTGACGAGCACATTGAAGCTTTCGGGAATGCCGGCCTCGAAGGTGTCGTCACCCTTGACGATCGCCTCATAAACCTTGGTGCGGCCGATCACGTCGTCGGACTTCACCGTCAGCATTTCCTGCAACGTGTAGGCGGCGCCATAGGCCTGCAGCGCCCAGACCTCCATTTCACCGAAGCGCTGGCCGCCGAACTGCGCCTTGCCGCCCAGCGGCTGCTGGGTGACGAGGCTGTAGGGGCCGATCGAGCGGGCGTGGATCTTGTCGTCGACAAGGTGATGCAGCTTCAGCATGTAGATGATGCCGACAGTCACCTTGCGGTCGAACTGGTCTCCGGTACGCCCGTCAAACAGGATCGACTGGCCGCTCTCGTCGAGACCCGCCAGCTTCAGCATGTCGGCGACATCGGCTTCCTTCGCGCCGTCGAACACCGGCGTCGCGATCGGCACGCCGGTCACGAGGTTCGATGCCAGCTCGACGATCTGGTCGGCAGTGCGGGCGTTGATTTCATCCGCATATTTTTCGCCATAGACGGTGAGCAGCCGGTCCTTGACCGCCTCGGGCATCGCGCCCCCGGCGGCATCCGGATTGGCGTCGCGCCAGTCCTCCAGAGCCGTCTTGATCTGCTGGCCCAGGCCACGCGCGGCCCAGCCCAGATGCGTCTCGAAGATCTGTCCGACGTTCATGCGGCTCGGCACGCCCAACGGGTTGAGCACGATGTCGACCGGCGTGCCGTCCTCGAGGAACGGCATGTCCTCGACCGGCAGGATGCGGCTGATGACACCCTTGTTGCCGTGACGGCCGGCCATCTTGTCGCCCGGCTGAAGCTTGCGCTTCACCGCGACGAAGACCTTGACCATCTTGAGCACGCCCGGAGGCAGCTCGTCACCGCGCTGCAGCTTGTCGACACGGTCCTCGAACTTCTCGACGATGCCGCGCACGGCCTCGTCATACTGCGCCTTCACGGCCTCGAGGTGCGACTGGACATTGTCGTCCTGCACCGCGAACTTCCACCACTCGTGACGTTCCACTTCCTCGAGCAGCGCCTCGGTGATGGCTTCGCCCTTCTTGACGCCCTTCGGGGCGGCGGTGGCAACCTGTCCCACCAGCATCTCGCGCAGGCGGTTGAAGGTCGCACGGTTGAGGATGCCGCGTTCGTCCTCGCGGTCCTTAGCCAGACGGTCGATCTCCTCACGCTCGATCGCCATCGCGCGCTCGTCCTTGTCGATGCCGTGGCGGTTGAACACGCGGACCTCGACGATCGTACCGGCGACGCCCGGCGGCAGACGCAGCGAGGTGTCGCGCACGTCGCTCGCCTTTTCGCCGAAGATGGCGCGGAGCAGCTTTTCCTCCGGCGTCATCGGGCTTTCGCCCTTCGGCGTGATCTTGCCGACCAGAATGTCGCCCGGCTCCACCTCGGCGCCGATATAGACGATGCCAGCCTCGTCGAGGTTGCGCAGCGCCTCCTCGCCGACATTGGGGATGTCGCGGGTGATGTCTTCCGGCCCCAGCTTGGTGTCGCGGGCCATCACCTCGAATTCCTCGATATGGACCGAGGTGAAGACGTCGTCCTTCACGATGCGTTCGGAAATGAGGATCGAGTCCTCATAGTTGTAGCCGTTCCAGGGCATGAACGCGACGAGCGTGTTGCGGCCCAGCGCCAGTTCGCCCAGTTCGGTCGACGGGCCATCGGCGATCACGTCTCCCGCGTGTACCGTCTCGCCTACCTTCACCAGCGGGCGCTGGTTGATGCAGGTGTCCTGGTTGGAACGCTGGAACTTCATCAGCGTGTAGATGTCGACGCCGGACCGGCCGGGCTCGACGTCTTCCGTCGCGCGGATGACGATGCGGGTGGCGTCGACCTGGTCGACCACGCCTGAACGGCGGGCGGCGATCGCAGCGCCCGAATCGTGCGCCACCGTCTCTTCCATGCCGGTGCCGACGAACGGCGCCTCGGCCCGGACAAGCGGCACCGCCTGACGTTGCATGTTCGATCCCATCAAGGCGCGGTTGGCGTCGTCATTCTCCAGGAAGGGAATGAGCGAGGCCGCAACCGACACCAGCTGCTTGGGACTGACGTCCATCAGCGTGATGTGATCCTTCGGCGCCATCAGGAACTCGCCCGCCTCGCGTGCGGAGATCAGATCCTCGGCGAAGCTGCCGTCGGCGTTCAGTTCGGCGTTGGCCTGCGCGATGGTGTGCTTGGCCTCTTCCATCGCCGACAGATAGACGACCTCACCGGTCACCTTGTTGTCGACCACCTTGCGATAGGGGGTTTCGATGAAACCGTACTTGTTGACGCGGCTGAAGGTCGCGAGGCTGTTGATGAGACCGATGTTCGGGCCTTCCGGCGTTTCGATCGGGCAGATGCGGCCATAGTGGGTCGGGTGAACGTCGCGCACCTCGAAGCCCGCACGTTCGCGGGTGAGGCCACCCGGTCCGAGCGCCGAAACGCGACGCTTGTGCGTCACTTCGGAGAGCGGGTTGGTCTGGTCCATGAACTGCGAGAGCTGGCTGGAGCCGAAGAACTCGCGCACGGCGGCCACGGCGGGCTTCGCGTTAATGAGGTCGTTCGGCATCACGGTCGAGACGTCAACGCTCGACATGCGCTCCTTCACGGCACGCTCCATGCGGAGGAGCCCGACGCGATACTGGTTTTCGAGCAGTTCGCCGACCGAGCGGACACGGCGGTTGCCGAGATTGTCGATATCGTCGATCTCGCCCTTGCCATCCTTCAGGTTCACCAGTTCCTTGACCACGGCGAGGATGTCCTCGCGGCGCAGCGTGGTAACCGTGTCCTCGCATTCGAGGCCGAGACGCATGTTGAGCTTCACGCGACCGACGGCGGAAAGGTCATAGCGTTCGGCGTCGAAGAACAGCCCGGCGAACAGCGCCTCGGCGGTTTCGCGGGTCGGCGGTTCGCCGGGGCGCATGACGCGATAAATGTCGGCGAGCGCATGGTCGCGGTCCTCGGCCTTGTCGGCTTTCAGCGTGTTGCGGATCCACGGCCCGGTGTTGACATGGTCGATGTCGAGCAGATCGATCCGGTCGATGCCCGCCTTGTCGAGCATTTCGAGATTTTCGGGCGAAACCTCATCGCCCGCCTCGATATAGATCTCGCCGGTCGTCTCGTTGATGAGGTCATAGGCGCTGTAGCGGCCGAAGATTTCCTCGGTCGGGATCAGCAGCTCGGCAAGACCGTCATTGCCCGCCTTGTTGGCGGCACGGGGCGAAATCTTCTGCCCGGCCGGGAACACGACCTCGCCCGTTTTGGCATCGACGATGTCGAACGTGGGCTTCTGGCCGCGCCATGCCTCGGCGGTGAACGGGATCTTCCAGCCGCCCTCGCCGCGCAGGAAGGTAACCTTGTTGTAGAACTGGTCGAGGATTTCCTCGTCGCTGAGGCCGAGCGCGTGCAGCAGCGCCGTCACCGGCAGCTTGCGCTTGCGGTCGATGCGAACGTTGACGATGTCCTTGGCGTCGAACTCGAAGTCGAGCCAGCTGCCGCGATAGGGGATGACACGTGCGGCGAAGAGATATTTGCCGCTGCTGTGCGTCTTGCCGCGGTCATGGTCGAACAGAACGCCCGGCGACCGGTGCATCTGGCTGACGATCACGCGCTCCGTGCCGTTGATGAAGAAGGTGCCGTTCCCGGTCATGAGCGGCATGTCACCCATGTAGACATCCTGCTCCTTGATATCGAGCACGGAACGGGTTTCCGTATCGGGATCGACCTCGAACACGATCAGGCGCAACGTCACGCGCATCGGAGCGGCGTAGGTGATGCCGCGCTGACGGCATTCCTCGACGTCATATTTCGGGTCCTCAAGCTCGTAATGGACGAAATCCATTTCGGCGGTGCCGGCGAAATCGCGGATCGGGAACACACTGCGCAGCGTCTTTTCGAGGCCGGAGACATAACCGATCTTCGGATCGGAGCGCAGGAACTGCTCATAGCTCTCGCGCTGCACCTCGATCAGGTTCGGCATCTGCACCACTTCGTGGATGTTGCCGAAGACCCTGCGAATGCGCTTCTTTGCTGTCTGGGTGGATACCGCCTTGGTCGCCATGGATAATTCGCCTTCCGGGCTGTTGAGCCAAAAATATTTTTCGCATTGCAGCGAAATTTCAGCCGATTCGCGTCGTTTCAACAACGCAAAAAAGTGCGGGCCGGGGCTGTCCGATCCGCACTGCCAGCGTATGAAACCTCGTTTTCCTGCCCCATTCGTCGCGGTTCAAGCGCCAATTGAACCGTGGCCCGGGCTGGAAGAGGCCCGCCTTTCGGAGCGCCGCAGCGCATTTCCTAGGGCGGAACTATGCTGTTGATATAGGAGCCCTGTTGGATTTTGCAAAGGGGTAATCGTCCGGGCGCAAACGCCCGCAACGCGTCAGGCCGCGCTGGCCGTGTCGACCTTGTCCCGGCGCAGCGATTCGAGGAAGGCGTTGCTGGTGCTGCGCAGCGCTTCCGACTTTGCCCGCAGCGACGACATGATCTCGCGAATTTCTTCCGCCTGCGTATCGGCCTCTTTGGCGCTTCGCGCCACTTCTTCGGCGGTCATGCGCACCTGCTGCGATGCGCTTGCGGTGCGCGCGGCGGCTTCGCTGATGTCCCAGGTCGTCTGGCGCTGGCCGGTCACGGCGTCCGAGATATGGCCGCCCCGCGCCGATATCTTGCCGATCGTTTCGGCGACGGACCGCATGGCGACGTCGGCCTCGCCCATCTTCTCGCGCGTGCCGACGATGATCTCGTCGATCCGCTGGACCGCGCTATGGGTCTGGGCGGCAAGCTGCTTCACCTCGTTGGCGACGACAACGAAGCCGCGTCCGGCCTCGCCCGCGCGCGCCGCCTCGATCGTCGCATTGAGCGAGAGGAGCCCGGTCTGGCTGGCCAGATCCTGGATCAGGCGGATGATCTCGCCGATATTGTCTGTCTGATGCGCCAGCGCGCCGAGGCTGACCAGCCCGTTTTCGCCTGCCTCGCGCGCCGCCTTGCCAATCGCTACCTGCACGTCGACCTCGGACGCAATATCGGCGGCAGCCTGATTGAGTGCGCCGGTTGCCTGCGCCACGGCTTCGACGGAGTCCGTCGTGCTGGTGGCCAGATCGAGCACACGCTGGGCCTTGTCGCGAGCGCGGGCGTTGATGCCGCTGATATTCTCGGTCGCGGTTGCAAGCGCCATGATTGCCTCGTCGAGATGCTGGGCAAGTGCCGCGACCGACTCCTCATAGCGCGTGGCCAGCGCGACCATCGCCGCCTGGCGTTCGGCCATTGCCCGCTCGCGATCGCGCTCGCGCTCCGCGCGAACGGCGAGCGCGGCGGCGGCGGACCGTTCAATTTCCTGCCGCTCGGCCTCGGCAATGCGCCGTTCGGCGTCGCGACGCTCCATGTCGGATTTCATGCGCTCGGTGAACTGGTGCGCCATCTGGATATAGGCCTGCGCGAGCATGATAGAGAACAGCGCGACAAGCGCGTTGAGCAGCCAGAGCTTGCCGGGCGACACCATCATGATGTGGATCTGGGCCAGAACGCCGAGGTTGAAGATATAGACGAGCGATGCTCGCGGAATCATCGCGAAGGTCAGGCCGCCAACGCAGATCACGCCGACATGGATGGCGAGCATCATCATGTGCTCGGTCGTTCCCCCGCCATAGGAGGCGGCGATGAACAGCATGCCCCATCCCATCGAGATCGCGAAGGTATAGGCGGTGAACGCGCGGAAACAGGCGGCCACGGAGCGATAGCGGATGCGCGAGAGACGCGTGAAGGGCATCAGGAACTGCGCGGCAACCGCAATTGCAAACTGCATCGCCGCGATCGTCCACAGATAATGGTGATTTACCGGGTTCGCGAAGCAGACGCCGATTGTCAGCGCGAGCACCATCACTGGCAGGGCCGTGCGCGCCACGCCGCGGCTCACCTCGCGCGCCTGTTCCATGCCAATATGGCGCAGCACCGGCGTGGACTCGACGTCGACCGCCAGTATCCAGCGCATCAGTTTGCCGGACAGGCCAACATAAGATTTTTCCACTCCGGCCATCAGGGCCCTTCTTGCTTCCGCGGCATATTGCCAAAATATAGATAATCATTGGTTGAGAAATGTTTACGGATGGATGGATGACCGGAAATTCCCCTCCCGCGACCCTTTTGCCCGTCGATTCCCGCGGCCATCGCTATCCGGGCGATGGCGACAGGCTGACGCCGGGAGGGCTCAAACGGGCTGCGATGCCGTTCAGGACATGGTTACATATTGGCGTCATAACCGTGCGGAAACGCTGTGAACCCATGACATGACGACACGGATTCTCCTGATTTTCGGCACCCGTCCGGAGGCGATCAAGCTGTTCCCGGTTGTCCATGCCCTGCGCGCGCACTCGGAGATCGAAACGCGTATCTGCGTTACCGCCCAGCATCGCGGCATGCTCGATCAGGTTCTGGACATTGCCGGGATCGAACCCGATGTCGATCTCGACATCATGCAGGACAATCAATTGCTCGACGCGCTGACCGCCCGCCTCGTGGTCGCCATTGGCGGGGCGCTGGACCGGGAAAGGCCGGACCGGGTGATCGTTCATGGCGATACGTTGACGACGATGGTGGCGAGCCTCGCAGCCTATTATCGCAGGATACCGGTTGCGCATGTCGAGGCCGGGCTCCGGTCGGGCAACATCAATCACCCCTGGCCCGAAGAGGTCAACCGCCGCGTCGTGGCCTGTATCGCCGACATGAACTTCGCGCCGACGCAAAGGGCCGCCGATGCGCTGCGGGCGGAGAATCGCGACCCGGCCTCCATCCACATAACCGGCAACACGGTGATCGACGCGCTGCTGGCGACGCGAGAGCGGATCACCGCCGAACCGGGTCTGGCGGCGGGTCTGGACGATCTCGCCGCGCGCTTCGGCGGAAAGCGGATCATCACCGTCACCAGCCACCGGCGCGAAAATTTCGGTGGAGGCATGGAGGCCGTCGCGGGTGCGCTGGCCGACATCGCCGCGCGGCCGGATGTCGCCATCGTCTTCCCGGTCCACCCCAATCCCAATGTCCGCCCGGTAATGGAGGAACGGCTGGCCGGTCTCGACAATGTCGCGCTGATCGATCCGCTGGACTATCCGCATTTCGTCCGCCTGCTGGACATGAGCCATATCGTCCTGACCGACAGCGGCGGTGTGCAGGAGGAAGCACCATCGCTCGGCAAGCCCGTGCTGGTGATGCGCGAGACCACCGAACGGCCGGAAGGCGTGGAGGCCGGCACGGCGCGGCTTGTCGGCACGGATCGACAGCGCATCATTTCCGAAATATTCAGGCTTTTGGACGATAGCGAAGCCTGGCTCGCCATGTCGCGCGCGCACAACCCGTTCGGCGACGGCAGGGCGGGGGAACGGATTGCAAGGATCATCGCGGATGCCCATCGGCACTGAACAGCGCGTAGCCGTGATCGGCCTGGGCTATATCGGCCTGCCGACCGCCGCCCTGATCGCCCGATCTGGCATGCAGGTGATCGGCGTCGACGTCTCTTCGCACGTGGTCGAAACGGTCAACAGCGGCAAGGTGCATATCGAGGAAGTCGATCTCGACGGACTGGTTCAGGGCGTTGTGGCGCGCGGTACGCTGCGGGCGGGAACGGAAGTCGAACCGGCCGACATATTCGTCATCGCCGTGCCCACGCCGGTCAGCGAGAACAAAGCGCCGGACATCTCCCATGTCCTTTCCGCCGCTCGCGCTATCGCTCCGGTGCTGCGGTCGGGCAATGCGGTGATCCTCGAATCCACCTCGCCGGTCGGAACGACGGAGGCGCTGCGCGACCTGCTGGCGGAGCTGCGGCCTGACCTCAAGATGCCCTGCGCCGGGAACGGCGCGGCGGATATCGCCATCGCCTATTGCCCGGAACGCGTGCTGCCCGGCCGCATCCTCGTTGAGCTGATCGACAACGATCGCTGCATCGGCGGCATTACCCCGCGCTGCGCGAGGAAGGCGCTGTCTTTCTACCGCCGTTTCGTGCGGGGCGCCTGCGTGACGACGTCCGCCCGAGCCGCAGAGATGGTGAAGCTGGTCGAGAACAGCTTTCGCGACGTCAACATCGCCTTCGCGAACGAGCTCTCGCTGATCGCCGACAAGGCGGGCATCGACATCTGGGAAGTGATCGCGCTTGCCAATCGCCATCCGCGCGTCAACATCCTCCAGCCCGGCCCCGGCGTCGGCGGCCATTGCATCGCGGTCGACCCCTGGTTCATCGTTCATTCCGATCCGGACAATGCGCGCCTCATCCGTACAGCGCGGGAAGTGAACCTCGCCAAGACCGATCATGTCGTCGCGCGCGCCAGCGACCTGATCGACCGCTTCCCCGCAGAGGATATCGCCTGCCTCGGTCTCGCCTTCAAACCCAATATCGACGATTTCCGCGAAAGCCCGGCCGTGGAGGTCGCCAGCCGCCTCGTCCGCCGCTATGGTCGCCGCGTGAAGCTGGTCGAACCGCATGCGCGGGACCTGCCGATGGAATTCGCGGGCACCGACGCGACACTGATCGACATCGACAGTGCGATCGAACAATGCGGTGTCTTCATCGTGCTGGTGGACCACGACATGTTCAAATCCGTCCCGCTCGACGAGCGCGTCGGCAAGGCCGTTTACGATACCCGCGGCATCTGGCGCGACCAGCCGGAACGCGCGCCCGGCGGTCAATTGCGCGCCGTCGGCGATTGACGGCAAAGACGATACGAAACGGCTCCGGGCGTTACTGGAAGGGCGCGGAGGATTTCAAGGCGGTCGAAAGCCGTCTGGCATCTGGCATTTCGCTCCCTCACCTGCTGAAAAGCGATCGCACGCCATCCTATCGTGACTGTTATTCCGACCGGTTGAGGGACCGGGTCACCGAGAGGTACGGACGCGATCTGGCGCTGTTCGACTACGCCTTCTCACGCAGGGCAGCTGGCGCGAAAACGAGGGTACGCGGTACTTCAGTCGATGCGGGCGACGCGAACCTGCTGGTCCTTCATTTCGACGGTTCCGAAAATCGTCATGAAGGCGATATCCGTGGCATCCCGGCCGACCGCTATGCGCACCAGACCGTCTATCGGCGCGAGCCTCGTCGGGTCGATCAGATACCAGTCGCCGTCGAGCCATACCTCGACAACTGCATGGAAGTCCGGCGGGTCGAGCTGCCAGGCGTAGGCGGAAACCATCCGCGCGGGAATGCCCGCCGCGCGGCTCAGGGCAATAAGGAGATGGGCAAAGTCGCGGCAAACACCCTGTCGCTTGACGAAAACATCCACCGCCGTCGTCGTGGCATCGCTGGAACCCGGACAATAGTCGACATGACCGAAGATCCAGTCGGCCATATTCTGGACGAGCGCGCCGTGCGGAATTCCGGGAAATTCGCGCAGGACGAACGATTCCAGCCGGTCGGCTTCGCAATAACGGCTCGGCCATAGATAGGGGATGACTTCGGGTGGCAGCGCCGAGCGCGGCACAATCGGAAGATCCTCGATCGCTCGCGGGCGGCGATCCACCTCCACTGCCGCAGTGTAATGCGCCCGAAAGCCACCGGACGCGCGGAGCCATGTCCTGCGGCCGGTACCGTCCTCGCCACCGATCGGGCGAAGTGACCCCGCGGCACCGTCAATTATCAGCCGGTCTGATTGCAACCGCTGGTCGGGAAGCGATGCGGCCTCCACAATCAGCAGGATGTCCGACTCCTGCTCCACACAATAGTCGAGTGTCGCTTCGATTTCGAGCAGCATCGGAATCTCCTTCCGACACCCAACGCGGTGGCGGCCGATAATATCCTCTGGCGCCTCGCTATTTCACGAAGCGGTCAGCCATAGGTCATGCGGCGCCACAACGCCTCCATCGGGCCCTGTTGATGCCGGGACAGCCACCATGTCGAAAAGACGATCTGGCAGCCATAGAGGGCCAGCGCCAGCCCATAGACCCACAGGATTTCGATTCGGCCCATCATGCCAAAGCCGAAGCCATAGAAGAGGATGCCGCACAGCACCGAGTGGGTGAGGTAGTTGGTCAGCGCCATGCGTCCGACCGGTGCCAGCCCGGCCAGAAATGGCGCGTGGCGCCATGCGAGCAGGAAGGCGGCGCCATAGGCCATACCCTGCGGCAGCGTTCCGATCATGGAGGGGAGCGCATTCTGCGAATGCGGCGGCATCTGCGCGTAGAAATAATTGGCGGTGAAACCGATTGCGAAGCCACCCAGCATGATCTTCCAGAGCAATGCGCGATTGTCGAGCAACGTGCCGCGCGTCAGATATCGTCCCGCCAGCATGCCGAGCAGCATCGTCCCGAACACCTTGAAGACGCGCCAGTTTTCCAGCCGGTCGCCGACCCAGGCCGAGGGTCCGGACGCCGCCCACGCCAGCCATTCGTGCCAGCCCCCGCCGCCGAGATTGGCGATGATATCGACCTTCTCATAATCCACGCCCATGGCCCGCGCGATATCGAACGACAGCGCCGTGAACGGCGCCCCTGGATTGAAGCCTACCGCCTCGCGCAGGAGCGCGCCCGCCATCGGCACGACGAACACCAGCACAATCGCCCAGAGGATCAGCGCCCGGTCTGAAAACCGCCGGAACCACGGCAACAGGAAACCGAGCAGCGCATAGAGCGTCAATATGTCGCCGTCCCAGATGAAGAAGAGATGGACGAGGCCGATCGCCAGCAGGGCCAGCATCCGCCGCCGGTAGATGCGCTCACCGTCGGCGCCTCGCCGTTCGAGCCGATCAAGCTGAAGCGCGAAGCCAAGACCGAAGAGCAGCGAAAACAGCGTGTAGAATTTGCCGTCGAGCACGAAATTGAAGAAGGCGACGAAGTTTGCGATGCCGATCCGGCCGCCGATGGCCACCGCCTGCTCCGGCGTGGAAAACGGAAGTCCAGCCCAATAGGGAATATTGGCGAGCAATATGCCGAGCAGTGCGAATCCGCGCAGCGCGTCGATTACCGCAATACGCTCGGCCGATGCGGCCGGCCCGGCCCGTTCGTTCCCCATCGCCAGTCCCCTGCTCCCCCGGCCTCGTCAGAACGGATAATCCGTCCCGCTTGACCCAAGTGCCCGACCCGATGAGTGTACAACATGGGGGAAAATCCGCCAGCTATTTGGTGAACGCTTGATGCCGGGCCACGGCCGGGCGTAAAAGCGCAGGCATGTCCATGCGCCTTGCCATATTCGCGCTCATCCTGTCGGGCCTCGCCAATCTCGGTTTTGCGGCGCGCGATCCGAGCTGGTGGATGATCCCTGCGGCGCTGGCCGGCTGGTATCTCGCTGACATGGCATCGGGCATTGTCCATATGGTAATGGACTATCATCCCGCCCGGCTCGGTGTCGGGCTCGACAAGCTCTATTTCTATACGGGTTCGCGGGAGTCGGACGAATATCAGGGCATGTTTCGCGCCTCGATGATGCGCCTCAATCCGTTCGAGCGGCTGGTTTATGATTTCAAGAACCATCATCCGCGCCCGGATGCGCTGGGCCGCCGGACAATGCTGCGGCAGATCGGATCGACGATCGTCGCCGGCTCGCTGCCCATGTCGCTCGCATTGGATATACTATGTCTGATCATGCCGGTGCCGGGGTGGGCGATAGCGGGTGTGCTCAGCCTTCTGGTCGGCGGTACGTTCGCGCAATATTTTCACGGCACGCTCCACC
>JBFXHW010000051.1:0-12653 GCA_050176605.1 Sphingobium sp.
GGTGGTATCGGTGGCGGCGGTGGTTTTGGAGACCGGCCCGGCGGTGGCGGCGGTTTTCGCGGCGGCGGTGCTGGTGGCGGCGGCGCTGGCGGTGGCGGCGGTTTCCGCGGCATGCCTCCGCAGGTCGTTGGCGAAGGGTCCGGCGTCGTAAAATTCTTCAATGGACAGAAGGGTTTCGGCTTCATCGTGCGCGATGATGGCGGCGAGGATGTGTTCGTGCACATCAGCGCGGTGGAACAGGCGGGCCTCGCGGGTCTTGCCGAGGGCCAACCGCTGTCCTTCACGCTGGTCGATCGCGGTGGCAAGATTTCCGCGACCGATCTCAAGATCGACGGTGAGCCTTTGCCGGTCGAGGAGCGGGCTCCGCGTCCGGCGGCGGGCGGCGGCTTCGGCGGTGATCGCGGCGGCGATCGCGGCGGTCCGCAACGTCAGCTTACCGGCGAGCGTGCCAGCGGCACGGTCAAGTTCTTCAACGCGATGAAGGGCTTCGGCTTCATTCAGCGCGACGATGGACAGCCCGATGCCTTCGTGCATATCAGCGCGGTCGAACGCGCCGGAATGGCCAACCTCAACGAGGGCGACCGTCTGGATTTCGACATAGAGGTCGACCGGCGCGGCAAATATGCCGCGGTCAACCTTCAGTCCAAGGCTGAATAAAGCTACCAGAGTGATCGAAAGGGCCGGCGTCCGACAGGATAGCCGGCCCTTTTCGATGTCGGGCGTTCAGGCGCCCTGGCCGGATTCGAACAGGAACCAGGCGCGCTGTTCGGCCTGATCGGTCCAGTCGTCGACAATACCTTCGGTCGCATTGTCACCCGCCTCGGTCGCCGCCTGCTTCACCGCGCGCAGTGATTCGATCAGCGACAGATTGTCGTTACGCAATTCCTCCAGCATAGCCTTTGCGCTCACGAACTCCGCGTCATTGTCCTTGATCGTCTGATGACGGCCGATGTCACCGATCGACCGGAGGGTGACGTTTCCGGTCTTGCGCACGCGCTCGGCGATCAGGTCGGTGGTCGCGAGGATTTCGGTCGCCTGCTCGTCGAACAGCAGGTGATAATCGCGAAAATGCGGGCCGGATACGTGCCAGTGGAAATTCTTGGTCTTGAGGTAGAGAGCGTAGCTGTCCGCCAGCACCTTGTTCAGCGCCTGCGCCACCGACATGGTGGCGTTGCTGCCGAGATCGCTCGGCGTCTTCAGCTTGGCCGGGGTACTTTTCCGCTTCTTGGGGGGCATGATGGTCTCCATTCCGATTGTGGATCTGATAACGCCTTATCGCAGTTTTCGTGCCGCAAGGCTCGCGATTAATCCCTGTATGAGTGATCGAAAGTTTCGATCACGCCAGTGACCCGGTGCGGTTTGAGGATTTGAAATACGCTCCCCACCCGACCGCCATAATCAGGCGCATTTCAGGTCCACTACATCAGGCCCATCGCCCGAACTGCGGCGAACAAGGCCGCGAGCAACAACAGCATCGCCGCGGCGATACGCGGAAATGCGCCGCGCAGTTCGATGGGCGTACCGGAAAGTGCGAGCAGGACCGCGGTCATGGAGCCTGCCCAACCGCCGGCCCCCGCCATCCATGGATCGGAGCGGGCCGCAGCGATACCGGCTATCAGGATCGGCGCACTGCCGCCCATGGCCGGAAAAATCGTGCTGGCGAAGGACGAGAGAATCGCGCCGCCGCGCCGCTTGTCCGGTCCGGCCGACGCCGTTTCGCGGAGCAGGAGGAATATCCCCGAGGCGCCCAGCGCGAGGGCGAACAGCAGGTCGCGCGCCTCCGGCGTCAGCCTGACGGCGAGCAGGCTGCCCGCCCAGGCGGCGAGTATCGCGCCAAGGCCGATGGAGATCGCGACGCCGCCCGCCACGCCGGGCGCTGACCCGTGCCGGTCGCGGAGATGGCGCGCGAGCAAGGGGAGCCTGCCGCCGGTTTCGGTCAGGAGGCAGAGCAGGAAGGAGAGGAGCAGCGCGTCCATGGGCGGTTGGCCCGACTATGGCGCTTTGGCCCAATGCCGCCAAGTCCCCGGCGGCGAGGGATCTGTCAGTGGCCGATGCGAAGCGAAAGGGCGGCGAGATAGGCCGTGCTTGCCTCCGGGCTGCAATCCTCGCAGTCGGCGGCATCGCGCATCAGGTCGAGATAGGACAGAATGACCGGGCCGAAACCGTGAAGCGCCAGCGCCGATTCGAGGGTCGAGGCCAGCCGTTCGAGCGGTTCGAGCCCATGAGCCCGGGCGTCGTGCCGGATGAGGTCGATCTGTTCGCAGATACGCGAGAGCGAGATATGTCCCCGTTCGGCGGCGATTGCATCGATTCGGTCTCTCAGACCGGAACGGACAACCCTCATTGCGTCCTGCTGCATTGGCGATCTCCCTGCCCTGCGGACGATGATGCGTGACAATCGTTAACGGCACGTAAAGTGACAGGAATTTCCATGAAGATTGCGCGCCTTTCGGGCGATGCCGCGCATCTTGATGTTGACATGGGGCGGAAACTGACGCATGAGCGCGCGCTGAAACCGGGCGGCGGAATGGCCGCCCTATTTTTTCAACGGACTTTCAAAGGAACGGGTCATGGCGAAGCCAGCCACTGTCAAAATCCGGCTTGTGAGCAGCGCCGACACCGGGTTTTTCTATGTTACCAAGAAGAATCCGCGCACGCAGACCGAGAAAATGAGCATGCGCAAATATGATCCGGTCGCGCGCAGGCATGTCGAATTCAAGGAAGCGAAGATCAAGTAAGCTTCATTCCGGCGGCGGGCCCGCGGGGTTCGCCTGGTAAAAAGGCCCGGCCCTCTGGTCGGGCTTTTGCTTTTTCAGGACGATTTTGTCAGGGCAGCGCGCCCTCGTGCCGGATCAGCCCGTCCACGCTCTCGATGAATTTGACCACCGATATGGGCTTGGAGACATAGGCTTCGGCCCCCGCGCTCCTGATCCGGTCCTCGTCGCCCTTGCCGGCATAGGCGGTCACCGCCATGATCGGCACCGCCGCAAGCTCCGCATCCTGCTTCAGCGCGACGATCAGATCGAGGCCGCTGACATGCGGCAGGTGGATATCCATGATGATCAGGTCCGGGCGAAAATCGGACGCCTGTTTCAGGACCTCCCGCCCATCGGCGACAGGCCGCGTTTCATGCCCATGTGCCCTCAGCAGGTCACAAAAAAGCTTGAGGTTGAGCTCATTGTCCTCGACAACAAGAATGCGTTTCGTCACCGATCACCCAGCATTCCCGGACATTCCGCCGGGTTCCTCGCAATTCACAGGTTAGTCATGCGCCCAGAGGACAGAAATGGCAATGGCGGCGACCCCGAAACGGTCGCGTTGCGCGCCCTGACGTGGGTGTTGGGCGACGACATGCGCGCAACCCGCCTTCTGGCGCTGACCGGGCTCGACCCGGCGCAGCTCCGGTTGCGGGCCGGGGATCGCGAGATTCTGTCGGCGACGATGGAATTTCTCTGCGCCCATGAGCCGGATCTGCTCGCCTGCGCCACCGCGCTTGATTTGCCTCCTGCCGCGCTGGCGGCAAGCGGACGGAGCCTTGCCGCATGAGCCGCCCGCTGCTGATCACCGATTGCGACGAGGAGCTGCTGCACATGGTCGTGCCGTTCCGCGAATGGCTGGATGAGGCGCACGACATCCATTTCTCGATAGAGAACCGACATTTCGACACTGCGCTGCGGCGAAAGGCCTGCGGCACCGTGCTGGAACAGGGCGAGGTGTGGGAGATGTTGCGCGGCTTCTTCGCGACCGAGATGCACCGGCAATATCCGATCGACGGCGCGCTCGCGGCGCTGGAGCGGCTCTCCGCGATCGCCGACGTCGTCGTGCTGACCAATATCGGCGAGCAGGATCATGACCGACGCATCGAGCAGCTTCGCAAGGTCGGCGTCACCTGCCCGGTATTCTGGAACCAGGGCGGCAAGGGAGAGCCGGTAAGGAAGCTCATCGACCGGTATCGGCCCAGCAGCGCCCTGTTCATCGACGATCTCGCGTTGCATCACCAGTCCGTCGCGGCGGAGGCGCCGGAGGTATGGCGTCTGCATATGGTGGGCGAACCGCTCATCGCCGGGGTGGTTGAGCCCGCGCCCATGGCCCATGCCCGGATCGACGACTGGGCGATGGCGGAAGAATGGGTGCGCGGCCGGCTCGTTTCGGGTGAAGCGGCGCCCGACATCGTACAGCCCGCATGAGCCCGGAGGCGCCCGCGCCGTTCCTCTCGTCCGTCGACTATGCGCATCGCGGCCTGCATGGGCCGCCGGGAGGCTTTGCCGAAAACAGCCTGCCCGCCTTTTCGGCCGCCTTCGACCGGGGGCTGGGCGCGGAGTGCGACGTGCGCCTGTCGGCCGATGGCATCGCATTCGTCTTTCACGATGAGCGCCTCGAAAGAATGACGGGGGAGGAAGGCGCATTCGCGTCCCGCCGGGCGGTGGACCTCGATACCGTGCAACTGAACGGTGGCGGTGGGGCGATTCCCCGCCTTTCCCTGTTGCTGAGGCTTGCCGGAAAGGAAGCGCCGCTGCTGATCGAAGTGAAGATTTCCCGGGGCGAGGCGGTCGCGCCGCTGTGCGCCGCGGTGCTCGGCGATCTGGAAGGGCATGAAGGCCCGGCGGCGGTCATGTCCTTCCATCCCGGCGTTTCGCGCTGGTTTGCGGTTCATGCGCCCAAGATACCGCGCGGTCTGGTCGTGACGGAGGAAAAGGACAGGGGGCTTGCCGGATCGATAAAGCGCCGTCTTGCAATGGCCCATGCGAGACCCGATTTCCTTGCCTATGATATTCGCGACCTCCCAAGCCCCTTTGCCGCCCGCGCGCGCAAGCGGGGACTGCCCGTGCTGAGCTGGACCGTCCGCGACGAGGCGCAGTGGGCCAGCGTGCGCGCCCATGCCGACGCGGCGATCTTCGAGGGCGATCCGGAGAAGGCGCGTGGCCGATAGGGAGGTATCGGAAGAGCTTGTCGTTCGCACCGCCGACGGCATCGCCGGCGTCGACGCCAGGGCGTGGGACCATTGCGCGGGCGCGGACGACCCCTTTGTTTCTCACGCCTTCCTCTCGGCGCTGGAGGAATCGGGCAGCGTCGGGCCGGGCACGGGCTGGCAGGCTGCCCCCCTGCTGGTGGAGACGCAATCCGGCGCGCTGATGGCCTGCGCGCCCGCCTATTTCAAATCGCACAGCCAGGGCGAATATGTATTCGACCATAGCTGGGCCGATGCGTGGCAAAGGGCGGGAGGGCGCTATTATCCCAAGCTGCAGATCGCCGTGCCCTTCTCACCGGTGCCCGGCCACCGCCTGCTGGTTGCCCCGGGCGCGCCCGACGAACTGGCGCTCGCGCTGATCGGCGGAGCGCAGCAGCTTGTCGACCGCAATGGCCTCAGCTCCGCGCATGCGACCTTCGTTTCGCGCGATCAGATCGGCATTTTCGAGCAGGCAGGCTGGCTGATCCGCGAGGACAGCCAGTTTCATTTCGAAAATGACGGGTACCGGGATTTTGACGATTTCCTCGCCCGGCTGTCGAGCGGCCGGCGCAAGACGCTGCGCAAGGAACGCGCGCGGGCGCAGGAGGGGCTCGAAATCGTGCAACTGACCGGCGACGCGATCCGCCCGGAACACTGGGACGCCTTCTGGACCTTTTATCAGGATACCGGCGCGCGCAAATGGGGGCATCCCTATCTGACCCGCGCCTTTTTCGACCTGATCGGCGAAAGGCTGGCGGACAGGATTCTGCTGATCCTCGCGCTGCGCGACGGGCGGCCGGTTGCCGGCGCGCTCAACCTCATCGGCGCCGAGGCCCTCTATGGGCGCTACTGGGGCTGCGTCGAGGATATCCCCTTCCTCCATTTCGAGCTCTGCTATTATCAGGCAATCGATTTCGCGATCGCGCATGGCTTGCGCCGTGTGGAGGCCGGGGCACAGGGCGGGCACAAGCTGGCGCGCGGCTATGCGCCTGCGGCAACATGGTCCGCCCATTATATCGCGGACACGAATTTCCGCGCGGCGGTGGAGCATTTTCTGGAGCAGGAACGGCGCGCGGTCGGCCAGGACCGCGCATGGCTCGGCGAGCGGACGCCGTTCAAGAAAGTCTGAGAAAGACCGGGAAGACAAGAATTCCTTAAGCGGAAAGGGATAGCGCGGTCGGTATCAGCAGAATCGAAGAGTCGAGCCGATGCGTCACCCATTTCCCGAGGAATTTCAGGACGCCAAATATCGGCAGTCCACCTCGCTCGCCGAAATACTCGGCGCCTTCTCCTACGCTCTCGACCTGACCGAGGGGCAACCCGAAGGACATTCGCTGCGCGCCTGCTGGATCGCGAGCCGTATGGCGAAGGCGCTTGGCCTTTCGCCCGCCGAACGCCGCACCGTCTATTATGCGACGCTGCTGAAGGATCTGGGCTGTTCCAGCAACGCGGCGCGGATCGCAGAGCTTTATCTCGCCGACGACCGGGACTTCAAGCATGACTTCAAGCTGGTCGGGCAGGGGCTCGGTCCGACACTGCGCTTCGTGCTGGGCAAGACGGGCCGGGGCCAGTCGCTCGCGGCACGGGCGAAAGCGATCGCGACCATATTGCGCGACGGCAAGGCGATCGCGCACGACCTCATCGAAACGCGCTGCACGCGGGGGGCGGATATCGCGCGGCGCCTGCGTTTCCCGGAAAGCGTCGCCTTCGCGATCCATTCGCTCGACGAGCATTGGGATGGCGACGGCAAGCCCGCAAGGCTGGCGGGACAGGATATTCCGCTCGCCGCCCGGCTGGCGCTTCTCGCCCAGATCGCCGATGTGTTTCATACCGCCGGCGGTCCCGCCGCCGCACTGGGAGAGGTGGTTGCGCGCCGCGGGACGTGGTTTGATCCCGATCTCGTCGATCTGTTCGCCTCGCTCAGCATCGAGGAGAATTTCTGGGCGGACCTTGCCGACCCCGCGCTGGAAATCCGCGTGCGAACCTTCGAGCCGGTCGAGGAACGGGTGGTTCTGGACGAGGATTATCTCGACGATATCGCGGCTGCCTTCGGTGAGGTCATCGACGCGAAAAGCCCCTATACGGGCGGGCATTCCACCCGCGTCGGCCACTATTCGGAGGCGCTCGGCCTCCGGCTGGGCGTGACGGGCGGCGATCTGCGCCTGCTCCGCCGCGCCGCCATTTTGCACGATGTCGGAAAGCTGGCGGTCAGCAGCCGTGTGCTGGAAAAGCCGGGCAAGCTCGATGATGTCGAGTGGCAGGAAATGCGCGGTCACGCCGCCCATACGACCGCGATATTGTCGCGCATCGCGCCGCTTCGCGACATGGCCGCGATTGCCGGTTCACATCATGAACGGCTGGACGGTCGCGGCTATCCGCTCGGCCTCGATCAGATGATGATCGCGCAGGAGGCGCGCATCATCACAGTCTGCGACTTTTACGATGCACTGACGGCGGACCGCCCCTATCGCGGCGCCATGTCGGCGGAAAAGGCGCTGGACATCATGGCGGGAGAGGTCGGCAAGGCGATCGACGGCGATTGTTTCGCCGCGCTTCGCGATATTGCGATGACACAGACGCCCGGCTGAAACCGAGCCGGGTCGGCAGAAATTCAGGCGGCGCGGCGCATGCCGGTGGCCGCGATCCAGGCGCGCGCCTGACGCTGTGCCTCGGCGATTTCGCGGGCCGTCATGTCTTCGGCGACCTCGGCGCGAAGGGACTGACCCTCCTCGCTTCCGGCCAGCGCCGCGAGATTGAACCATTTGTGCGCTTCGATCAGGTCGATGTCCACGTCCCCGGTGCCGCAACTATAGGCGATCCCGAGTTCATAGCAGGCCTGCGCACTGCCCTTTGCCGCGTCCGCGAGGCGGCTCTCGATCAGAAACTGGGCGGACTTGATGCTGTTTGCCACAATAACCCCCTGCAACTTTCAGGGGGCAGATTTGCGAATCATGCCTAAGATAAGGTTAACGCCGCGACAGGTTGTTCGCTTCGCCCAAAAATCGCTCAGGACACGGGGTTCACAGGGAAATTGTCGATGAGCCGGGTGCTGCCCAGTCGCGCCGCGGCGAGCAGGCGGGCGGGGCGGGTCAGGTTTCGGACGGGCTTCAGCGTCTCCGCGTCGCAAAGATCGACATAGTCGACCGGCGTAAATCCGGCAGCATCGAGCCGCCTTTTCGCGGTCGCCAGCGCGTCGTCGACATCGCCTCCAGCCTCGATTGCCGCGACCGCCGCCAGCATCGCGCGGGGCAGTTCAACGGCGCGGGCGCGCTCTTCGGGCGACAGATAGGCATTGCGCGATGAAAGCGCGAGGCCGTCCGTTTCGCGTGCGGTCGGCACGTCGACGATTTCCATCCCCATGTCGAGATCCGTCACCATCCGCCGGATCACCGCGAGTTGCTGCCAGTCCTTCTCGCCAAACAGGGCGATATCGGGCCGGACCTGATTGAACAGCTTGGCGACGACGGTGGCAACGCCATCGAAATGGCCCGGTCGCGCGCGGCCGCACAGCCCCTCGCTCACGCCGGAAACGGAAATGCTTGTGGCAAAGCCCTGCGGATACATCTCGCCGACGCCGGGCGCCCATAATATCGCCGTGCCTTCGCCCTCCAGCATCGCGGCGTCCGTCGCCTCGCGGCGCGGATAGGCGTCCAGATCCTCATTGGCGCCGAACTGGGTCGGATTGACGAAGATCGAGGCGACGACATGATCTGCGCGCTCCTTCGCCGCGCGAACAAGGCTCATATGCCCTTCGTGCAGCGCGCCCATCGTCGGCACCAGCGCGACCCGTCCGCCGGCTTCGCGCAACGCGGAAATCGACCGCCGCAGCGATGCAATGTCACGGAGGGTTTGCACGGTGAAAGAGGCTCCGATAAAGGTTGATCGCGACGCCGGGCTTTCCGGCGGATCACGCGACTAACGTATCCAAGGGGGGTTGGGGAGTCCTTATGTCGAGCGCGCAGGCTCATATCATCGTGTTTGCCAACGAAAAGGGCGGCACCGGCAAGTCGACCACGGCGGTTCACACCGGCGTTGCGCTCAGCGCCATGGGGCACAAGGTCGCCATGCTCGACCTCGATCCGCGGCAGCGCACCGTGACGCGCTATCTCGAAAACCGCGCGGAGACCGCGCGCCGCCGCGCGATCGCGCTGCCCTCGCCGGATTTCGCCGTGTTCGAAGGCGGCAGCGAGGAAGACCTCGCGGCGCAATATCATGCGCTGGCCGACGGCAAGGATTTCCTGATCATCGACACGCCCGGCCGCGACGATGCCTTCGCCAAATATATGGCCGCCCGCGCCAACACGCTGGTGACGCCGATGAACGACAGCTTCGTCGATTTCGACCTGATCGGGCAGGTGGATGCCGAATCCTTCAGGGTGAAGCGGCTGAGCTTCTATTCCGAACTGATCTTCGAGGCGCGCAAGACCCGCGCCAAGGCCGATGGCGTGACGATCGACTGGGTGGTCTTGCGCAACCGGCTTCAGCATCTGGAGGCGCGCAACATGCGCCGGGTCGGAGACGCGCTGATCGAGCTGTCGAAGCGCGTCGGCTTTCGCGTCATTCCCGGGCTTTCGGAACGGGTCATCTTCCGTGAGCTGTTCCCCTCCGGTCTCACCCTGCTCGACAAGGGGCATCTGGGCGATCTGGGCTTCAGCCATCTGACCGCGCGGCAGGAACTGCGCGAAATGATCGCAGGGCTCGCCCTTCCGCTGGTCGCCGAGGGCGCGCAGGAAGAAATGGCGCAGAGCGCCGCCTGATGGGTTTTCTCGCGCTTTTGCTGGTCGCTTTCGCGGCATGGGCCGTGCTGACCGGCCGCCTGCAGCGCATGACGATGAAGGACGGCGTGATGCTCGGCCTTGCCATCGTCGGTGCGGTCATGGCGGCGCGCGGACGTCCGTTGTTCGGCGCGGGCGCGCTCGGCCTCGCCGCCGCCTATGGCATCGGCCGTTCCAGAAAGCGCGGCATTGGCGCGAAGGCGGCACCGCCCGCCGATCCGCAGGCCGTGAGGGACGCGCGGGCGCTGCTCGGCCTCGAAGAGGATGCGGACGAGGACATGATCCGCGCGGCCCATCGCCGCCTGATCGCCAAGATCCACCCCGATGCAGGCGGCACGGAGGCGCTTGCCGAAAAAATCAACCAGGCGCGGAGCCTCCTGCTCCGTCATGCGCTTGAAACCAGGGGGTCGCATTCCCCGACAAATGGCCCAACCCGGTGAACCGACCGGACGGAAATCGACAGGAACGACATGACGCATAATTTTCATTCCACTTCCCTGCGCGAATATGACATTCGCGGCATCGTCGGCGAAACGCTGGGCGAGGACGACGCCTATGCCATCGGTCGCGGCTTCGGCACGCTGATTGTCCGCGCCGGCGGATCGAAGGTCGCTGTCGGTTATGACGGGCGGGTCAGCTCGCCGGTGCTGGAGGAAGCGCTGGTGAAGGGCCTCAACGATGCGGGCGTCCACGCCGTGCGTATCGGCATGGGGCCGACGCCGATGCTATATTATGCCGAGGCGGTACAGGGTGTTGATGGCGGCATTCAGATAACCGGCAGCCACAATCCCGCCAATTACAACGGCTTCAAGATGGTCTTTCAGCACGGCCCGTTTTTCGGAGCCGATATCCAGAAGCTCGGCAAGATGGCGGCGGAAGGTGACTGGGAAAGCGGAAGCGCGGGCAGCGAGACCGTGGACATCATGGACAATTATGTCGCGCGCCTGCTCGAAGGGTTTGATGGCGCCGCCTATCGCGTCGGCTGGGACGCGGGCAACGGCGCGGCGGGTCCGGTGGTCGAGAAGCTGGTGAAGCTCCTCCCGGGTGAGCATTATACGCTGTTCACCGATGTCGACGGCAATTTTCCCAATCATCATCCCGATCCGACCGAAGAAAAGAATCTGGTCGATCTCAAAACGCTCGTCGCCGAGAAAAAGCTCGACTTCGGCGTGGCTTTCGACGGAGACGGAGACCGGATCGGCGCGATCGACGGCACGGGCCGGGTGATCTGGGGCGACCAGTTGCTCGCCATCTATGCCGAGGCCGTGCTGAGGGAAGTCCCCGGGGCCACGATCATCGCGGATGTGAAGGCCAGCCAGGCGCTTTATGACCGGGTGGCAGAGCTTGGCGGAAAGCCGCTGATGTGGAAGACGGGCCACAGCCTCATCAAGTCCAAGATGAAGGAAACGGGCAGCCCGCTCGCCGGCGAAATGTCCGGCCATATCTTCTTCAAGCATGAATATTATGGCTATGACGACGCGCTATACGGGGCGATCCGCCTGATCCGCGCGGCAACGACGCTGGGCAAGAGCGTGACGCAGCTGCGCAGCGACATTCCCGAAATGGTCAACACGCCCGAAATGCGCTTTCAGGTCGATGAAAGCCGCAAGTTCGCCGCGGTCGACGAGGTGCTGGAGCGGCTTAAGGCGGATGGCGCGCAGGTCAACGATACCGACGGCGCGCGCGTGAACACGGCCGACGGCTGGTGGCTGCTGCGCGCGTCGAACACGCAGGACGTGCTGGTGGCGCGCGCCGAGGCGAAGGACGAGGCGGGACTGGCACGGCTGGTTGCGCAGATCGACGAGCAGCTCGGCCTTTCCGGCATCAAGCGGGGCGCGCAGGCGGGGCATTAAGCGGGATCATGCGGTTTCCCGTTGTTCTTGCCGCGCTGGCGCTCGCCGGGTGTTCGGGATCGGAGAAGGGATCGGAAGAGGCGGTAAAGCAGTCCGCCTCCGGCTATCTCGTCTATGCGACCAATGAACGATCGGGCGACATCAGCGTGATCGACCCGCAGACCGCGCGCGAGGTGAAACGGATTGCCATCGGCCGCCGTCCTCGCGGTCTTGTCGCCAGCCCCGACGGCCGCTTCCTCTATGTCGCGGTCAGCGGATCGCCGATAGCAGGCCCCGGCGTCGATGAAGACAGCCTGCCGCCGCCGGACAAGAGCGCGGACGGCATCGCGGTCGTCGACCTCATGACGGGCACCCTCATCCGCACGCTGCGCGGGGTTTCCGATCCCGAACAGATCGCGATCAGTCCCGATGGCGAGAAGCTTTATATCGCGAGCGAAGACACCGGCCAGCTCGTGATCCTGTCGCGGCAGGGCAGCGAGATCGCGCGGCTGGACGTCGGCGGGGAACCGGAGGGCGTCGCCGTGTCGCCGGACGGCACGACCGCGCTCGCCACATCGGAGGAGGACAACAGCATCGCGGTCGTGAAGGAGGATGGCGTTGCGCGCGTGGTTGCGCATATCCCGGTCGGAAAGCGGCCGCGCAATGCGGAATTCCTCGATGCCCGGACCGTGCTGGTGCCCGGCGAGACGGACGGGTCGTTGACCCTTGTCGACCTTGAGGGGGGCAAGCCGGTCTGGACACTGCGCCTCGATGAGGGCGACCGGCCTATGGATCTGGCGAAGGGCGGTGACGGGGCGATCTACATCACGACCGGGCGCGGCGGCAGGCTGTTGCGCGTCGGCCTGCCCGCAGGCGGCGGACCGGGTGCGGTGAGCGGTTCCGTCGCGGTCGGCCAGCGCCCCTGGGGCCTTGCCCTGTCGCCGGACGGCACGCGCGCCTTCACCGCCAATGGCCCCGGCAATGACGTCGCCATCGTCGATACCGCGACAATGGCGGTGGTTGGCAAGGTGAAGGCGGGGGACAGCCCATGGGGCGTCGCCGTCGTCCCCGCCCGGCGATAATCCGCTTCGGCCGCCC
>JBFXHW010000052.1:0-12592 GCA_050176605.1 Sphingobium sp.
CGGGCTTAGCAGCATGCCGGATTTTGCCAAGCGACGACTTCGCGGAAAGATTGGCCCAGGCTTGCAATCGCCGCGCAGCTTGGGAACAATGAGGCTTGCCCTGAGCAAGTACAGGAGTGCGGCCGGATGGATTGGCGCGAGATATTGGTTCAACTGGGCGTAGCCGTACCGGAATCACCCGATCTTCGGGCGATTGCCATCGCCTCTTTCGTGGTCGCCTTGGCCATGGGCTCGGGATGGCTGATCCGGCACTTCGCCGAAAGGCCGGTTGTCCGGCGTATGGATGCTCTGGGCGGGCCGAATAGCGAAGGCAATGCAAAGATCGTGCTGACCGCAATGGGCACAGCCGCTGCCGCTCTCATCCTGCTCGTTGCGATCGCATCGCGCTATTTTTCCGGGATTTCCTTTATCCTTCTCTGTGTCGCGCTCGGATTGACAGTCGCACTCCTGGCATTTGGGATTGCGCGTCGCTTCGCGCTTGGCGGCATTCCGGCGCTTCTGGTGGCGGCAATCGCCATGTTGTTCGCCACGTCTGCGGCGGCCGGCGGATTGCAACCATTGCTGACGATACTGGACAGCGTCGGATTTTCGATCGGCGAGAAGCGATTCTCGATTTTGTCGGCTCTGGTCATCATCACGATGCTGATTGGTTTGCTGCTGGCTGCGCGGGCCGCAAATCATCTGCTTTCGCACTCGATAGGGCGGATCAGAACACTCGAAATAGGACAGCGTGTGCTCTTGCAGAAGCTGGCAGGACTCGCCGTTTTTGCCGTGGCAATATTAATGGCGATCGATTTTGTCGGCATCGATCTCACAGCGCTCACGGTGTTTTCCGGCGCGGCGGGCCTCGCCGTCGGCTTCGGGTTGCAGAAGACTTTCGGCAATCTCATTGCCGGCCTCATCCTGCTCATGGACCGGTCGATCAAGCCGGGAGACGTTATTGTGGTCTCGGATACTGCCGGTACGGTCAGCAAGATCGGGGTGCGCGCGGTTTCGGTGCTGACCCGCGATGGCAAGGAACATCTCATTCCCAACGAATCGCTGATGACCCAGGAAGTCGAGAACTGGTCTTATTCCAGTCGTCATGTCCGGCTGCATATTCCCGTTGGCGTTTCCTATACGAGCGACGTCGCGCTGGCGCAGCGCCTGATGATCGAAGCCGCAAAGGCGAGCCCCAGGGTTCTCAAGCAGCCGCCACCCACTGTCTGGATGACGGGATATGGAGACAGTTCCGTCGATCATGAGATACTGGCGTGGATCAAGGATCCCGAAGACGGAACAGGGAATGTCCGATCCGACATCCTGAACAGGCTGTGGGTACTTTTCGCCGACAACAAGGTGGAAATCCCGTTCCCGCAACGGGATATCCACATCCGCAGTATGGTCCCCGTTTCCTCGCCGGAATAGCCGATTGCCGCGCGACGTTTCAGGGTACAGGCCAATGCCGCCCGCCGTTCAGCAACAGTTCACGCGAGCGCATGGCAATTGCCCGCCAGTTCAGGTTGACCGTTTGATGTAAATGGCCCAACCAGCTTCCTATCCGCGCAGATTTCGCGCCCTCACTTGCTTGTCGGAGCATTGAAATGACCCTTTCCCAGAACATGGCCCGTCTTGCACGCGCCGCCGCGCCCGTCGCACTGTCGCTATCGATACTCGCCGGACCCACTGCACTCGCCCAGACCGGTGATGGGCCGGCAGCCGATGTCACGACCCAGTTGCCCCGGACGGTTGTGCCAAGTCACTATACGATCAAGGCAATTCCCAATGCCGCGGCCCTCACGTTCAGCGCCGAAGCCGCGATAGACGTCACGGTTAACGAGCCGACGAAGGATATAACGCTGAATGCGGCTGACCTGAGCTTTGCGTCTGCCAGCGTTACGCAGGCCGGGAAGAAGAAGGCCGTTCCGGGTACGGTAGCCGTCGATGAAAAGGCGCAGACCGCAACCGTGTCATTTGAAAAGCCGTTGAAACCGGGCAAATACACACTGGCCTTTGTCTACAGCGGCGTGATCAACCAGCAGGCCAATGGCCTGTTCGCGCTCGATTATCAGGATAGTGCGGGCGAGGATAAACGCGCGCTTTTCACCCAGTTCGAGGCTCCCGATGCCCGTCGCTTCGTGCCGAGCTGGGATGAACCGAGCTACAAGGCAACCTTCGATCTTTCCGTCGTCGTGCCGAAGGGGCAGATGGCGGTCGGCAACATGCCGATCAAGTCCACGGTCGAGCAGGCGGACGGCACCAGCCTTGTCACCTTCGGCACCAGCCCCAAGATGTCGACCTATCTGCTGTTCCTCGGTATGGGCGAGCTGGAGCGCATGACCGCCGATTCCGCTGGAACCGAAATCGGCGTCGTCACCGGAAAGGGCAATGTGAAAAAGGCGCAACTCGCGCTGGATGCGGCTGTCGATATCCTGCCCTATTATAATGACTATTTCGGCAAGCCGTTCCCGCTGCCCAAGCTCGACAATGTCGCTGGGCCAGGCCAGAGCCAGTTCTTTTCGGCGATGGAAAATTGGGGCGCGATCTTCACATTCGAGCGCGCGATGCTGGTCGATCCCAAATCGACGTCGGAAGCAAGCAAGCGCAGGGTCTATGAAATTGTCGCCCATGAAATGGCGCACCAGTGGTTTGGCGATCTCGTCACGATGGCCTGGTGGGACGATCTTTGGCTGAACGAGGGCTTTGCGAGCTGGATGGCGACAAAGGTCACCGACGTGATGAAGCCGGAATGGGACATGCTGCTGACCCGCGTCGACGGACGCGAAGCTGCGATGTCGCTCGACGCCTACAAGACGACCCATCCTGTCGTGCAGAAGATCAATACCGTTGAAGAGGTCAATCAGGCGTTCGACGCGATCACCTACCAGAAAGGTGAAGCCGTCATCACGATGCTGGAAAGCTTTGCAGGTGAAGATACATGGAAGAACGGTATCCGCGCCTATATGGACAAGCACGCCTACGGAAACACCGTGACGAGCGACCTGTGGTCGGCGGTCGAAAATGCAGGCGCGACCGGCCTTTCCGTCATCGCGAAGGATTTCACGACGCAACCGGGGATCCCGCTCGTCAAGGTCGAAAGCGCGAAATGCGAGGGCGGCATGACGACGCTTGCCCTGTCGCAGGGCGAGTTCAGCCGTGATGAAAATGTCGAGAAAGGCGGCTCATCGCTTTCCTGGCACGTGCCGATCAAGGCGCAGGTCGTCGGCGGCGACGTCAAAACAATGATATTGGAAGGCAAGGGCACTATAGCGGTTCCAGGCTGTGGCGCCTATGTCATCAATGTCGGTCAGGCAGGCTATTATCGCTCGCTCTACCCGGCGAAGAATGTCTCGGCGCTCGCTAGTGGCTTCACGGAATTGCCGCCGATCGACCAGGCCGGGTTGCTCGCCGATAATTGGCAGCTTGGCCTTGGCGGCTACCAGCCTTTCGCGCAGGCGCTGGATCTCGTTGACGCGGTTCCTGCCGACGCAAGCGATGTCATTCTGGCCGAACTGCCGGGCTATCTTGCGGCACCCTATGATATGTTCGAGGGCGACGAAGCAATGCAGAAGCGCATCCTCTCCTATGCGTCGGGAAAGCTGGCACCGGTCCTCGCACGTATCGGCTATGACGCGAAGGAGGGCGAAGGGCCGCAGGCTCCACTGTTGCGGCAATCGGTGATCGCAACGCTTGGCAATATGGGCGATCCGACGGTAGTGGCGGAAGCACGAAGCCGGTTCGATGCGCTGACGGCCGACCCGACCGCGCTCGATGGCCCATTGAAGTTCGTATGGCTGGGTATCGTCGCAAAGAATGCCGATCAGGAGACTTGGGATACGCTGCGGAAAATGGCGAATTCAGCCCCCACCGCACTCGAAAAGAGCCAGCTCTTTGCGCTGCTTGGCCGCGCGAAGGATGCGAAGCTGTCGGCGCAGGCACTCGACCTGGCGCTGACCGATGAGCCGGGCAAGACGACGAGCGCGGCCATCGTTTCGGCCGTATCCTATGATCACGACATGCAGGCGGTCGACTATGTGCTTGCCCATCGCGAGAAATATGAGGCGCTGATCGATGCTGCGGCGCGCAGCCAGGCACTTGCCCGCCTGGGTGGAGGTTCCGCGGACCTTGCGATGGCGGACAAGCTGGATAGCTACGCGAGTACCTATCTGACACCGGAATCCCGCAAGGTTACGGATCGGTCGATCGCAGCGATCAAGGCGCGGGCCGCCACGCGGGCGCGCCTGAAACCGGAAATCGCGGCTTGGCTCGCCAAGAAGATGCCTGCTCGCGCGCGGTAGGAAGATAACCTCTTTCGGAGTGATGACCGAAGGGAAACTGTCCAGTGTTTTCCTCGTTCAGGCAAGAAAAAGGGCGGCTCCGTCAGGGGTCGCCCTCTTCAATTTCGCAGGAAGCGAAGACTTACTTCAGCTCGACGGTGCCGCCGGCAGCCTCGATCTTCGCCTTCAGCTCTTCAGCCTCGGCCTTGTTCACGCCTTCCTTGATCGCCTTGGGCGCGCTCTCGACGAGAGCCTTCGCCTCGGTCAGACCAAGCTGCGTGATCGCACGGACTTCCTTGATGACTGCGATCTTGTTGCCGCCGTCGCCGGTCAGGATGACGTCGAATTCGTCCTTGACCTCGGCGGCCGGAGCGTCACCACCGGCGCCACCGGCAGGAGCGGCAACCGCAACCGCGGCAGCAGCCGAAACGCCCCACTTTTCTTCCAGAGCCTTGGAAAGCTCGGCAGCTTCGAGGACGGTGAGAGCCGACAGCTGGTCGACCAGAGAATTAATATCAGCCATTATAACCTATCTACCTTTCTGGGCGGGGCGATGCCCCTGAAATAAGAGTGAAAAACAAAGAACCATGAAATGCCTTATGCGGCTTCCTTGGCGCCATAGGCACCAAAGACGCGCGCAAGCTGCCCGGCCGGCGCCTGCGTGACGGAAGCGAGCTTCTGCGCCGGGGCCTGAATGAGGCCGACCAGCTTGGCACGCAATTCGTCGAGCGACGGCATCGACGCGAGCGCCTTCACGCCGTTCGCATCGAGTACGGTGGTGCCCATTGCTCCACCAACGATTTCGAGTTTTTCGTTGGTCTTGGCGAAGTCCACCACGATCTTGGCAGCCGCGACAGGATCGGTCGAAGTCGCAAGGGCGCAAGGGCCGGTCAGCAGGTCGCTGATCGGCTCATAGTCCGTGTCCTTCAACGCGATCTTGGCGAGGCGGTTCTTCGCAACCTTGTAAGCGGCACCGGCGTCGCGCATTTTCTGACGAAGGTCCGTGGACTGCGCCACGGTAAGACCGAGATTGCGCGTAACGACGACAACCCCGACTTCGTTGAAAACAGCGTTCAGCGTGGCAACCGACTCAGCTTTCTGGGTACGATCCATGCCATTCTCCAAATTGTCTCGCCGGACCATCCGGCAAGACCGTTCCACGCATTCCGCCCGGGGCGGAATCCGCACATTTGTCCGAAGGGAAAAGGATCGCGCCTCCGCTCGCAGGCAAAAGAGGCGAAACCGGATACGGCGTAAACCGCCCGGTGATGAAACCTGTCCCCGTCTAGGCCGGAAATTAAGAAGGGCAAATTCCCTTCACCGACTGTCTCGGACGGCGCATTTCAGGGCAAACCCCGACATGCAGAGCGGGCTGATAGCGGAAATGACAGAGAATGTCGAGAGGGAACGAGCTTGGTCGATTACGACACCATTGCGGACATCAAGCTCAATCTGAACTCAACTAGGTCAGTGAAAAAATCCGGTAGATTAGGATGCAAGTCTTTGATGTCGGATAAGGATCGCTAATGCGGACGCCGCCACGACGTCATAGGAGCCGCAAAACGCTGGCCACCAAAGTGGGGCACCGGGCGCAGAAAAGATATAATACCGGACGAAATCGAATACGCCGTGGAGCGCTAACCCCACCACGATCAGCCACTGAGAGGTGCGGAACGCGGCGGCAGCTAAGGCCGAAAAAGCTGCGAAGAACAAAAGTTCCGGAAGCAGCGGTCGACCTCCGCCAGCCATTGCCGCGAATAAGACGTAAACGACTGCGACTACGGTTAGAACAACAGCATAGAACGACCGATCTCGGTCATAGCCCACAAAATGTGCGAAGAACCCGACTATTGCCGCCGCGGCTGACCCGAGGACGAAAGCGAGTAGGATTGGATCTATATCGGACACGAGGCGTCCTCCCCCCATGGCTGAGCGCTCCATACCGCACACGGAACAACCTCGCAATGTCCGCTTCCCACAACATTCCCGTCATTCGGGATAGTGGATTGTCATCACCTCATATTCCTTTTCACCGGTGGGCAGGCGCACCGTGCGCAGGTCTCCAATCTTCGCGCCACGTAGCGCACGAGAGATCGGCGCGTCCCAGCCGATGCGTCCGGCGCTCACATCCTGTTCGTCATTGCCAACCAGAGTCAGAACACGTTCATTGTCATCCTCGTCGGCGACAGTGACGGTTGCGCCGAAAAAGACGCGGCTCTTGTCGGGCTGCCGCGCCGGATCGACGACGCGCGCATCCTTCATCTTCTTCGAAAGTCGGCGGAGCTGCCCGTCAATCTCGCGCATCCGTTTTCGACCATAGAGATAGTCGCCATTTTCGCTGCGGTCGCCATTTCCTGCGGCCCAGCTTACAATCTCCACGATTTTGGGACGCTCGTCGCCCACCAGGCGATCATATTCGGCGCGCAACGCCGCGAATCCCTGCGGCGTGATATAGTTGGTCTTCTCCATCAAGCGCAGATATCAGCCGATGCTGTTCTTGCCCAGATAGCGGGAGAGCGGGGCCGGAGGCATTTTCGTACCGGCCTTTTCGGCGCGCATCGCGTCATAGACGACCGCATTTTCGAGCACGCGCTGAACGTAATTCTTGGTCTCGTAAATCGGAATGGCTTCGATCCACTGAAGAATATCGACGGCAGGCGTGCGCGGGTCGCCATTGGCCGCGAGCCATTTGTTCACATTGCCCGGCCCGGCATTATAGGCCGCGACGGCGAGCGGATAGCTGCCGCCATAATAGCTCAGCATCCGCTGGAAATAGCTGCTGCCCAACTGGATATTGTAATCAGTGTCGGTCGTCAGCCCGCCGACAGTATAGGACAGGCCGATCTTGCCTGCGGTCTCACGCGCAGTGCCGGGCATGAGCTGCATCAGGCCGCGCGCACCGGCATGGCTGACGGCCGCCTTGTCGAACTGGCTTTCCTGACGGGTTATCGCGTGGATCATCGTCCAGTTGGTCTGGTGCCCGTCAGGAACGGCGAGGCTGGGGAAACTTGCCAGCGCATAGCCTGAGCTTCCGTCGGGACGGGCGCGTCGTCCGACCATGACGCCGAGATCCGGACGCCTGATGCTGGCTGCAAACTCGTTGGCCAGCGCGCGATCCGCATCCGTCGCGACATTGGCCGCAATAGCCCGGAGAAACATGCTCTGGTCCTGCCAGCGTCCCGCCGCGCCCAGCGCTTTCGCCGCGCGCACCAGAGAACTCGCCTCGAAAGCCGCCCTGTCATTCTCCGAAACCGTGATTTTGGCTGCAAAGGGCGTGGGTGCAACAATCGCCTGACCGAGGCGCTCGCGTGCCAACTGCCCGTAGAACTGGTCGGGATAGGATGAAGCCATCTGCAAATGCCTGTCAGATTCGGCCTTGTTCCCAGCCCTTTCAGCGGCGCGGCCTGCCCAGTACCAGCCTTTCGACATGGTTTGCGGCGAACGGGCAGCCGAAGCGTAGCGGTCGAACATCGCTATCGCATCGGCCGGACGTCCGAGATGATCGAGCGCCGCTGTGCCCGCCAGCCATGCAAGACTGGTATAGTCGTCGCGCTCGCCGAGGGTGCGCGCGCTCACGTCTGTACCAGGCGCATAGGCGTCGTCGAGCTTGCTGGCGATCTGATAGGCGAGCGTCCATTGGCCGTCGTTCGCGGCGGCGCGCGCGTTCGTCAACAGCGCCTCATACCATTTCTCGGCATTGAGCGGCCTCGTGGTCAGCGTTTCGCGGCCCGCAAGAATCGAGCGCGCAAGCAGACTGTTGCCGTTGTTACGCAGCCACATGGCCCGGTCGGCGATGAAGCCGGCATTGCCTTTGGCAAAGGGCTGAGCCGATTGCACCTTGGCGGCGGCGTCCGGGCTGTTTCGCTGCATCGCTATGCGCGCTTCGATAACGGGCCGGTCCGATGGCGACAGATAGGGCAGGGCGCTTTCAGCCGATCCAGGGTTCTTCTGCCAGAGCGCGGCATCCGCATGCACCTGATGGTCTTCGGGCGAAAGCGACGAGGCGAAGCGGGAGAAAAGCGCCGTCTCGTCCGCCTGGGGCATGGCGCCCATGCGCCAGGCGGCGCGCGCCTGTGCGCTGGCTTCGGTTGGCAACGACAGCGCGGAAAGCGCGATTGCGAACCGCGCGCCGCCAGAGGCCGTGCGCGGCGGGAACTGCTGAAAAAAGGCGACAACGGCGCCGGGACTGTAGGATTGCGGATCGATGCCGTTTTCGGCGAGGCGCCGCATCCGGTCCTCACCCGGCCAGCCCGGATGGGCCATGATGAAGGAGGAATAGGCCGCGAAGCCATATCCATCGCTCTGCTGCAGCCTTTTCCATTCTTCGATCACCGCGACGATGGGAGCGTCCGCATTTTTGAGAATGAGGCTGCGTGTTTCCGCCCAGCCCGGCGAACCGTCAGGCATTGCCGAGGACGCACCGGGTGGAATCGGCTGCACAATTTCCTTGCGCGCGCTGTCGATCTGCGCAACTGCAACCGGCGTGAGCATTACCAGCCCCAGAAGGGGCAGCCGGTGGGCTCTGATCCGGTGGGCGAGTTTGATCGACATTGCTGCTTCGGGTCTCCTGTGCATTGGCTTGTGCCATCATAATGGCATGAAACTGATTATGCCTTGATGAACGGCAGGATTGAAGGAGTATTTGCATGTTTTCGGGGTCGATTCCCGCCCTGGTGACGCCATTTCGCGACGAAATGCTCGACGAAGGGGCGTTCCGGGCGCTTGTGGACTGGCAAATCGCGGAAGGCAGCACCGCACTCGTACCCTGTGGTACGACAGGCGAAAGTGCGACAATGACGATAGAGGAGCATAACCGCGTCGTCGCCTTGTGCGTGGAGCAGGCGGCTGGGCGGGTTCCCGTCATCGCGGGATGCGGATCGAACGATACGCGCATAGCGCTGGAGCATATGTTCGCGGCTCAGGCTGCGGGGGCCGATGCCGCGCTTGTCGTTGCGCCCTATTACAACAAGCCGAGTCAGGAAGGGCTTTACCAGCATTTCGCTTTCCTCGCGCAGCGGTGCGACCTGCCGATAATTCTCTATAATGTTCCGAGTCGGACGATCACCGATATAGGCGTGCCGGTGATGCATCGCCTTGCCGAGGAATTTCAGAGCGTGATCGGGGTTAAGGACGCGACCGGCAATCTGGGCCGCGTAACGGCGCAACGGCTCGCCTGCGGTCCTGATTTCATTCAACTTTCGGGCAATGACGAAACGGCGCTGGGCTTTAATGCGATGGGCGGAGTGGGTTGTATTTCCGTCACCGCCAATGTTGCGCCGGCATTATGTGCCCGGTTTCAGGCCGCAACGCGGACCGGAAACTGGGATGAAGCGGTTGCCCTGCAAGACAGACTTTATCCGCTGCATGATGCGCTGTTCAGCGATTCTTCACCCGGACCTGTAAAATATGCGCTGTCCCGCGTGCAGCCTGACATTCCGTGCGAGGTGCGCCTGCCGATCACCTGGCCCAGCGCATCGAGCAGGGCGGCGGTCGACCGGGCGCTGGAGATAGCGGGTCTGGTTTAGGCTTCATCGCCATACCATATACCGGTTGGAAAGACTGTAACGCACCATGGCCCGCCCTCGTCCAGAAACATTCCAGAAGGTGAAGACCGTCGCCGAAAACCGGCGTGCGCGGTTCGACTACGCTATCGACGAGGTGTTCGAGGCGGGCATCGTCCTGCAGGGTACAGAGGTCAAGTCACTGCGCTTCGGCGAGGGATCGATCGCTGAGAGTTATGCGGAGATAAGCGACGAGCAGGTCTGGCTCATCAACAGTAATATTCCCGAGTTCAGCCATGGCAACCGGTTCAATCACCAGCCCAAGCGTCCGCGCAAGCTGCTGATGCATGACCGAGAGATCGCCAAACTGCACGGAGCGGTGGCGCGCAAGGGCATGACGCTGGTTCCGCTTTCCATCTATTTCAATGGGCGGGGTCGGGCCAAGGTCGAACTGGCGCTGGCGCGCGGCAAGAATGTTCAGGACAAGCGCGCGACGACGAAGGAGCGCGAATGGAAGCGTGAGCAGGGCCGACTGCTGAAGGAGCATGGCTGATGGACAATCGGCTTAGCCGTTGGTGGCACGCCCACGCACCGCGCCGTGAAGTATTTGAAAATAGCCGCATTCTGGCGCCTATCGCTCATCGCGTGTTGGCCCCGGAACTTTGGCGCTTCACCCGGCGATCTGTCCCGCGCGGGGTCGCACTGGGCCTGCTCGTCGGTATTTTCCTGATGATCCCCGGGCTTCAGATTGCTGGCGCGGCCTTTCTCGCGCTGCCATTCCGGGCCAATATTCCGCTTGCTGCAGCGATGACGTTCCTCAGCAATCCCGCGACAACGCCGCTGATTCTCTGGGCGTCGGTCTATATCGGCAATATCATGCTGGGGCGGACTGCCGACATTTCGCGCTTCATGGCATTGCTGCATCAGCATGCAGGCATTGGTCAGTGGGTCCAATGGCTCCTGTCCGAAGCAGCGCCGGCACTGGTCTTCGGTCTGTTCGTCATCTCGGTCATCGCAGCCGCGATCGGTTATCTGGTCGCTGATTGGCTGTGGCGCGCGCACCTCTTCCGCAAGTGGCAGGCTCGCCGCCATCGCTGAACCGACGGCCGCATCCTGTTGTCGCGGCAAGTTTTCGCTTCACCGCTTTCCCCTCTTTGCTAATGTGCCCCCATGGGCGATGGCCGGTTGCCTGAACCAATGAATGAAAGGCGAGGCAGAGGCCGTCATGGCGGGCGTATCGGGAAACAGTTTCAAACAGGATATCGTCTCGCTAGCGACTGAAAAGGAAAGTCCTTTTGCTGTTCCGCTGCTTCTGCTTGCGGCGCTGGCCAGCGGCGGAATAGTGTTCTGGGCCGTGGGCGACTGGGCACTGGCGGCGGGTTTTGCAGCGGCACTGATAGGGTTTGCCGCACTCATCCATCTTTTTCGTCCACGAGAGCATGAGAGTGCCTCCGTGCGCGAGATCGCGCCTGACTGGTCGGTGACGCGGGCGGCAGCGGATGCTTCGGGCATGGCGGTTGCCGTGACCGACCGCGCGGGTAGACTCGTTTGTGCCAGCGATCTCTACGGCGAATGGTTTCCGGCCTATCCCGTTCCGTCCTCCCTGCAACTTGATCGCGACGGCGCAGCCCGGCTGGCCGAAAGCGGCAGGGCGGCATGGCGTGACGGCGAGAGCCTGTGCGAGGGAATAGCAAAGGGAGGATTGCGCGCCGATGTCGTCATAACCCGGACCGGTCGGGGCGACGACTATCTGCTCTGGCACTTCAAGCCGGTGCGTCAGTCCAGCATCATGGACGAACTGTCGCGCATGATGGCGGGCGACATCGGCATCCAGTTCGGCGACGCTGGCGTGATGGCGGCGATCATCGGAGCCGAGGGCCGTATTCGCGGCGCGAATGAGGCATTCATTATCCGCGCAACGGGACGTGCGGACGCCGACCTGACCGGTCGAGACCTCGCGGGATATTTCCGGCGTGATGAACAAGGGCGCATCTTTTTCCTTCGCGAGGCACCCGGCATGCTACCGATTGCGATCTTCCGGATCATGCTGCGCGCCGACCAGCCTGACGGTCCGGCGCTCGTCCTGCTGATTGATCAGCCTGGCAGCAGCACGGCAGGAGGGTTCTCGCTTTCCTATTTCCAGGCACTTCTCGCGCTTCTTCCTTTCGGCATTGCAATGACTGATCGTGACGGGCGGTTGTTGTTCATCAACGAGAGTTTTGCACGTGCTGCCAACGTTCCCGAAGATGCCGAACCTTCCTATCCCGGCGATCTCGTGGTCATAGAAGATCAGGCCGCGCTGGCGGCTGCGGTAAGGCGTTATGCAATGGGACCGCAGATGACCGGCGACATCGCCGTGCGCCTGCGCAATCAGCCGGACGAGCCCGTGGCCCTGAGCCTTGCGGGGGTGCGCGGGCTGGGCGAGGCTGCTGTGATGCTGACGCTGAAAGACGACAGCGAGGAAGGGAAGCTGAAGCGGCAGGTTGCGCAGGCGACAAAGATGCAGGCTGTGGGGCAACTCGCCGGTGGCGTCGCACATGATTTCAACAATATCCTCACGGCCATTATCGGCCATTGCGACCTGATGCTGATGCGGCATACGCCCGGCGACAGCGATTATGACGACATTCAGCAGATCAAGTCCAACTCCAACCGGGCGGCCAGCCTGACCCGCCAGCTACTGGCCTTTTCAAGGCAACAGACCTTACGGCCGCAGGTTTTGCAGCTCCCCGACATCGTCGCGGACGTCTCCAACCTGCTCAAGCGCCTGATCGGCGAGAAGGTGAAGCTGGAGGTGACCCACGGGCGTCCTCTTGGTGCGGTATGGGCCGATCC
>JBFXHW010000053.1:0-12345 GCA_050176605.1 Sphingobium sp.
GTGTGGCAGATCGCCTGCGCCCAGTCGAGAAGCCGGTGGACATGACTGTGCTGGGTAAAACCTGCCCTGTTGACCGGATATTGGCTTCCGTCGAGCGTGTTGCCATCGATATCGATCTTGACGAGATTGGACGCGCAGACCTCCGAAAAAAGCAGGCCATAGGGATTGATCAGAAACGCCCCGTCCTCGCCCGGCACGCGCAGCGAGATATGGTTATAGACCGACTCACTCCAGCCGAGCAGGTCGAATATGCGATAGCACGCCGCGAGATCGAGACGCGCCTGCCATTCGGCTTCACTGCATTTTAGCGACCGCTTGAGCTGGGTTGCCATGGCACCCCTCCTTTTTATGGGAACCGATCTTAGGCGATTTTTCCGTCTGCGCAAATTCCGCATTTGGTCCCGCAAACGGGAAATCAACGCACGGTGAACCGCACCCTGTCTACCGCGCGCCCGCTCTCGTCCAGCAGAACCAGCAGATGGCTGCCCGGAATAAGGGACAGTTCGATACCATCCTGCACGGCTCCCATCGGCCGGCCGTCGAGCGCGAGGCGATGCGCTCCAGCCGCGCCTGTCACCGAAACGCCCAGCGCCTGCCGCCCCGCCGGTATGTCGGGATCATAGGCATAGACGCTGCCCGACAGCGGGCTCATGATGCGCGGTCGGCGCGCGAAGGCGGGCGCCTGCGCCAGCGTCCCCTGCCCGGTGTCGCCTAGAAACCACTCGGTGCGCGGCGGCTCGCTCGTCCCGGCGAAGGCGATATGCGTGGCCGAAACGCCCCTTGGACGCAACGGCGCCTTACCCGGCCTTTCGCGATGCAGAGCCAGCATGACGTCGCGCCACACCGGGGCCGCGCCGCTGGTGCCCGAAACCGCGCGCATCGGGTCGCCTTCCAGATTCCCTACCCACACCGCAACGGTGAAGCTGTCGGAAAAGCCGATGCACCAGTTGTCGCGCATCGCCTTGGACGTGCCCGTCTTCGCCGCCGCCCAGAAGGGCAGACGCAGCGCACTGTCGACGCCAAAGGTGCCCGCCCGCGCGCTCGCGTCGGACAGGATGTCGGAAACGATCCACGCTGCGCCGGGGTCGATCAGCAGGCGAGGCGCTTCGCGCGCATCCCCTTTGCGCAGTCGCAGCGGCGACCAGCGCCCACCATTGGCCAGCGTCCGAAACGCATTGGCCTGCTGGAGCAGCGTCACCTCGGCAGACCCCAGCGCGAGGCTGAACCCGTAATAATTCCCGTCGCCGTTGAGCCCGGCATAGCCCAGATCCCACAGGTGATCGCGAAAGTCCTGTACGCCGTCCAGCACCAGCGCGCGCACGGCGGGTACATTCAGCGAATTGGCGAGCGCGCGGCGTACCGACACCGGCCCCAGGAAATGATTGTCGTAATTGCGCGGCACATAAAGGCCGGAGGCGGTGTCGAGCTGCACCGGGCTGTCGTCGAGAATCGACGCAGCGGTCAGCCATTTGCGTTCGATAAGCTGGGCGTAAAGAAAGGGCTTCAGCGTCGAACCCGCCTGTCTCGGCGCATCCGCACCGTCAACCGCTGCCGCTGTCGAACCGAGTCCAACACCGCCGACATAGGCGAGTACGTCGCCGCTCGCATTGTCGAGCACTACCACCGCACCGTCGCGCACCCGCGTCGGCCCCAGCCCCTGAAGCTGATGCACCAGCGCCTGCGCCGCAATCCGCTGCACCCTCATGTCGAGCGTCGTCGTCACTTCCGCGCCCGGCTCGCGCAGCAGTTTCGTCGCGAGATGCGGTGCCACGCCCGGATCGAGCGAGCGCATCCGTCCGGGCGCGAGCATGGTTGCGGCGAGCGCCGGGAGTGTCGGACAATCGGTGGCATCAACGCGGCAGGCACGCCTCGCCACCCGCGAGGGCGGGGCTGCGGGATCGGGCAACAGCGCGGCGAGCAATGCAGCTTCACGCCGGTCGAGCGCCTTGGGCTGCTTGCCAAAGAATGTCAGCGCCGCCGCGCCCACACCCTGCGTCTCTCCCCGGAACGGCGCGAGGTTGAGATAGGCTTCGAGAATTTCGTCCTTGCTCCAGCCGCGCTCTATCGACCAGGCCGCGCGCATCTGCCTCAGCTTGTCGCGCCACCCGCGCGCACCGGGCGCCGCAATCTCGGGCGAAAGGAATGCCGCGAGTTGCATAGTCAGCGTCGAGGCGCCGCGCGCCCTGTACCCGTCAAATCGCGCCTTTGCCGCGCCCGCGAGCGCCAGCCAGTCGACTCCGCCATGCCCGGCAAATCTTTTGTCCTCGCCCGCGATCACCGCGGCGCGCAGTGGAAGCGAAATCTCGTCAAGCCCCGTCCAGCCCAGCCGCCGCGCCTGATAATCCACCCGTATGCGATCGAGCAGCTTTCCGTCGCGATCGTAAAGCCACGCTTCGCTCGGCCGCCACGCGTCCCTCACGTCCCGATAGGAAGGAACCGGTGGCGGCGCAGTCGCCATGTCGGCACCGACCCCCACACAGATGAGCGTGATCAGGGCCGCCGCCGGTCCCCACCTGCGCATGGACCCGGGCAACCGCCGGGCGGTTCTGCCCGCGATCCGCCTCAGGGCGCCCATATCGTCACCGGCGCGACCGGCAGTTGCGCGCGGATGGACGGCGAGTACATCGCCTCTGCCCGCGCCGGCGGCATTGTGAAATGTCCGGCACCGTTCAGCCGCACCGTATATTCGATGCTCGTCGTGCCGCGCGGCAACCAGTCATAATAGGCGCGCCAGGCATCCTTGCCTTTCTCGATATAGGCAGGCCACATGCCCTCACTCTGCTCGCCTTGCGACAGCAGCGCGGATTGCCCGCCCAGATCGGAAACCACCGTCGCGCCCGGCGGCAGCGGATCGCTCAGCACGACCCATGTCCGCTCCGCGCTCGCCTCTACGGTCAGCTTCACGCGAATGACGTCGCCTTGCGTCAGCCTGCCCTTCCGCCGCGCGGATACCACGCTGACCTGTCGCGCCAGGCGATAGCCCGCGTTGAGCGGCTGCTTGAGCGGTACGGCGGCATGGACGCTGACCGTCGCCCATGGTCCGGACCCGCCGGATTGAGTAAGCGTCATCGGACCGGCGACGAGAGGAAGTTTGACGGGCGCCGCATCGGCGGCGAGCGGCCAGCTCACCGACTGGCTGCGCCCGGCAAGGGAAACCCGTGTCGTTCCGCCGACCGCGGTGGCCGGATAGAGCCCCCCGAACCGGCGCGTGACGATAGCGCCCCATGCATTGGCGGGCGTGGTGTCCCAATGGCCGTGCCATTGCCGCTGCGCCACGCCGGTCATCATGCGTGGTGCCTCCGCCTCCCAGCCCTTGCGGCCGAGCGCGACATCGAGCGCCTTGATCGCCATCTCATCGCCGCTGGTCATCATCCACCAGGGCGCATTGCGCTGATCCGCCAGATCGAGCCGCGTCCCTTCATAGACGAGCCGTTTGCGCAGTTCCTGTTCCGCCGCCGCGCGCATCTGCCCGGCCCTTGCCGCTCCGGGTACGCGGTCGAGCGCGACGATCCAGTCGGCGAGGGTTCCGGTCGGCATGTCGGCGGGCACCATGTCGATGGCCCCGACAAGGCCCCCGTCCGCCGCCCCGGCGCGCGCCAGCGCGGAGAGTGCCGCGATCCGCACCAGCCGGTCGTCGGCCTGATACCGCCGGTCACGCGACAGCCTGCCCTCGACGACACTACGCAGGCCCCCGGTCATCTTCGACCGCGCGTCGTCGGGCAGCGGCAAACCTGCAGCAGAAGTGATCGCCAGCGCATAGGCGGTCAGTTCCGGCGATCCCGGCATGTCCGCCACCGGCCAGTAACGCAGCAGTCCGTCGCTATCGAGATAGGTCGGCAACGCGGCGGCCAGCGCCGTCCAGCCGCCGGTGTCGCCGGTTGCCACGATACGGGACAGCTTCTGTTCGAAGCACCCATAGGGATAGTCGGCCATATAGCGCCGCACGCCCTCGAGCGGCGGCGCCAGCGTGTCGGACAGCGCGACGCTCACCCAGCCGCCGGGCAGCGCGCCCGCCGGTATGCCGATCGTCGGTGCACCCTCGCTGACCCGCCACAGACTGGCGGCCCACACTTCGACCGGAACGGCTGGGACCACCTCCTGAACCGTGGTCACCCTGTCCATGTCTTTGCCGTCGGCGGACCGCGCCGCCACGGTCCATTTGACCTGCCCGGCCCTCTGTGGCGCATGCAGATTCCAGCGCACCTGCGCCGCTCCGCCCGCCGGAATGTCGATGGTCAGCGGGCCGATGCGCGCAATAGCGGGTTCCAGCGTCGGCGACGCCGTCACCTTCATCGGACGGTCGGACCCGTTGCGCAGCGTGAACACCGCACCATACCAATCGCCCGTCCGCACCAGCGGCGGCAGTCCCGGATAGACGGCGAGGTTCTGCGCGGTGCGGATGCTCGTCTGGCCCGTCCCAAACAGTTGCGCGCCGTCGGTCGCAATAGCGACAAGGCGGAAGCGCGACAGCGCATCCGAAAGCGGCACGGCGACCCGCGCCTCGCCCTTCTGGTCGAGCGCCACCCTGCCCTTCCACAGCAGCACCGGCTGGAAATTCTCGCGGTTGACGCCGGATGCGTCGCCGCCGCCGCCGCCCGCCGCGACCGCCTTCTTGCCATAATGGCGCTTGCCGACGACCTGCATCTGCGCAGTCGAGGTGACGACATCGAGACTGCGCTCGCCCATCATCGCCTCCAGCACGTTCCAGCTTGGATTGGGCATCAGCTGGAGCAGAGCCTCGTCCACCGCCGCGAACGCGACGTCGGCGCTGCGCGCGGGCTTGCCGTCGGGTCGCCTGATCGACAACGCGACATTGGCCGTATCGCGCACGGCATAGCGGTCCTTGTCGGCCTTCACCTTGACGGCAAGCGCATGGCCTTCCCAGCCCACCTTCACCTTGGCCATGCCGAGGCGATAGCTCGGCTTGGAGAGATCGACGAGCGCGGTCGGCGACGCGCCTTCGCGGCTGAAGAACGGCAGGTGCCATTTGCGCGCCAGATCGGCGAGCCACAGCTTCCACCCGCCGATGCGTCCACGCACCGCCATCACCGAAACATAGACGTTGGGCGCATAGGCGCCCGGCATCTTCACCGCGACCACCGGGTCCTTGCCCGAAAGCGTTGTCACGAAGCTGGAGAGTACACCCTCACGCTCCACCGTCACCAGCGCGGTCGCCTCGCGAAACGGCATGCGCACCTGCAGCCGCGCGGTCTCGCCCGCCTTGTAACTCGCCTGTTCGGGAATCACGTCCATGCGGTCGCCATTGTCGCCGCCGAACCACCAGTCATCCTCACCCGCCAACCACACCGACCGCACCGCCCGCGCGACCCGCCCCTGCGCGTCCTGCGCCGTCGCGACCACAGTCACCTCGCCTGAAACGCCGGGATCGAGAGTGCAGCCCGCCCGCCCCAGATCGTCGGTGCGTGCCGAACAGTTTTCGTCGATCTGTTTCACCCGCTCCTGATTGTCATAGGCGTAGAATCCGCCGATCAGCCGTCGCCGCGCCGTCACGATCTCGCGTGAATAGAGCTCCACGCTGACCTTCTGGCCCTTCACCGGCCTGCCGCTGAGGTCGAGCACGACGAACTGCAGGCGCAGATCGTCATCGCGCATCATCCATCCGTCGGTCTTCACGCCCATCTGCAGCGCCGCCGGATAGAGAGTCAGCCGCCGGCTCGCCGTCAGCATCTCGCCATTGGCGTCGGGATAATCCATCTCGACCAGCATCCCGGTCGGCTGCGTCACGGCAGCGTTCACATCGACGCTCGCTTTAGCCGCGCCGTCGGCGCCCAGCGTCACCGGGAGCGTCTGCGCGTAAGGCAGCGGCGCTGCCTCCGCATCGCCATAATCGTTTAATGGCCGGGTACCGGGCTTCACCTCCTCGCCACCGAAATCGAACGCCTCCCACCCCGACGGCGCGGGCACGTAGCGCGAGAAATCCGTACGCAGCGTGACCGGCAGCCTGCCCGCCCCGCCGCCGGAGAGGTAGCCGACGAACAGCGACAATGGCACCGCCGACGGGCGCACCAGCGCCTCGGCCGGACCGGTCACGGTCGCACGCATCGTCGGCAGGCGATATTCGTCGACGCGGATCGACTGCTGCGTATAGATGCTGCGGTCGCCGGTCTCGAACCTAAGCGAATAGTCGCCGAGAGGCGCGCCCTGGGGCACCGCCCATTCGCTCTGGCCGCTGCCGTTCGCGTCGATCGTGACAGGCATCGAGAATTCGGTGCCCGATCCAAAATGGCTGAGCACCAGCTTGCCGGCAAAGCCTTGTGCCAGGCGGAAGCCCGAACCGACCGGCGCGCGCAGCACATGCTTCATGTGGACCGTCTCGCCCACCTTCACCAGCGCGCGGTCGAAGATGGTGTGGATGATGTCCTCCGGCGCCGACCATCCGAAAGGCAGTTCGAAATCATAGGGTGCGATGCCCTTCGTCCAGCTTGTCAGCGTGAAACTCATGTCCTCGCCCGACCGCGCCGATACCATCAGCGGATGGTTCGCGCCCTCGCGGCAGCCGCCGCCGATCTCCGGCTCGGGCAATATGCCCTTGATCAGCAGCCTTCCGGTGCGGTCCGTGCTGCCCCAGGCGAGCGGCTTTCCCGTGCAACTATCGGTGATATGTACGGCGGCGGCGGCGACGGACTTTCCGCTTTCCAGCGCGGTCACCCAGACGAGCGAGCTTTCCCGCCCCCATTTGAAATGCACGGCCATGTCCGTGACGAGCGCGCCTGCCGCCACATAGCGCGGCGTGTCGCGGCCCAGCAGCGCCCTGCCCAATGCCGGGCTCGCCAGCTCGACCACGTGAAAGCCATATTCTTTCAGCGGAATGCCAACGACCTCGAAGTCCTTGCCCTTGCCCGGCAGACCAACCGTCATCGCCGTCCCGCCCGATGTCAGGATCGGCTTTTCCCGCGTATGGTTGATCGTGACCGTGCTGCCGTCCGGCTGCTTGATGTCCTCGAAGTCGCTTTCCTCGGCATCGTCGAGCTTTCGCAGCCATGCGGCGATTTCCGCATTGTCATCGGCGATGCGGGCGGACCTGCCCGCTATACCCTTTGCCTTGCCGATCAGCGCAGGCTCGACTGCGCGCACCGTGACCGGCAGCACGCCGCCTTCGCTCGCCTCGACGATACCGAAATTCGCGGCGAACTTGACCAGCGGTGGTGCCGCGTCGAACTTCACGGCAAGCGGAAAGCGCGCGGCGTTCGACAGCGTTCGCCCGGAAAGATCCTTCACCTCATCAGGCAGGATCACCTGGGCATCGCTGGATGCCGGGAACGGCCCCTCGAACGTCAGGTCGCTGACCTGCGCGTCGCTCTTCTCATGATCAGCGAGCACCGGCTCGCGATCGCTGCCGTCTGCCAGCTTAAGCCGGACCGCCAGCGCCTTCTCGCGCGGAACCGGCGCGGAAAAGCGCACATAGGCCGGGCGGATCGGATCGCATGCCGCCTTGCCGTTCACCCGCCCGCACTCGAAGCGCGCGGAAAATGCCTTCCGCACCGTGAAGTCGAAACGCTGGTTGCGTCCCGCCTGCTTGCCGCCTTGGTCCGCGATGTCAGCCGGCCAGACCAGCGCCATGTCGCGCTCCGGCGGTAGCGGACGGCGGCACTTGAGCGCCAGCACAGTCGACAGCGCCTTGTCCCGCGCCGCAGCGTCTTCCGGCAACGCTTCCGGCAGCCCCGCGTCGGAAAGAAAATTGCGCCGCCGCCAGTTGTTCTCGCCCAATGCCTCCAGCAGCTTGCCCGCGCTATCGCCAGGCAGAACATCGACCGCGATGGTCTCGCCGATGCCATCGACCGCACACGCCGCCTTGCCCGCGACCGAGCGGGTGTCTGCCTTCACATTGGTCGCGACGAGAAAGACCTGATCCTCGTCGATGTCACCGTCATAGCCGGGTGCCAGCACCGCCCGTACCGATGGCCCGCCAGTGTCGATCGGGAAGCGTGTGGTCCCGGTCAGCCGCCCGCCGCGCAGCGTCGTAATGCCGTCGCGCAGGTTGACCGTGCATTCAATCCCGCCGGGCAGCGCGCGTTCGAAATCGAGCACGAAGGTCTGCTGATCGACCCAGCGTCCTTTCGCGGGAACCGGGCAATCGCTCGTTGCTGCCGGTGTCGCGCGCGGATCGCCCAGCGGCACCATGGGCTCGGAAAAGCGCAGCGTGAACCGTTCTATCGCCCCGCGCGCGCCCGCGCTGCCCGGTGTGGCGAGCGTCACCTGCGGTCCGGAATCGCTGTGCACAGCGAGCGGAACGGCAAGCATGCCCATCATAGCCAGAAACCATCCAGCGCGCATGTCCGTCCTCCCCCCGATGCGAGTCGCGAGGCCAACCTTCCCCCATTGCGGCGCCCGTGTCCATGGTCGCCACACGGACCAGAGGCATGTCAGACCGCCAGCGCCGTGGTGTACTTTATTCGTTTCAGCGCAAAGTGAGATGCCGAATTGGCAACCGTCGGATGACTGAGCAAACGACGCATCAGAAACTCCTCATATTCCGCCATATCGCCGACTGTGATCCGGAGCTGATAGTCCCACTCGCCAGACATGGAGAGACACTCTGTCACCTGCTCATGCCCCTCGACGAAGCTCTCGAAAGATGCCCGGCTCTCGCGGTCGTGCGCCTTCATCCGCACCTGGCACACGACGTCGAGCGTCTTGCCGACCGCCTCCGGATTGACCAGCCTCACCGTGGCGCCAAGGACGCCCGCTTCCTCCATCGCCTTTATGCGCCGCCAGCACGAAGCAGGCGAGGAGCCGACCTCCTCCGCCAGCGCAGCCTGGCTGATGTCGGCCCGGCGCTGCAGCACCCGAATCAGGCGTCGATCAAGAGAATCGATATGATATTTTTCTTCCATGTCTTGCCCAATATATCAGTTTATACTTTCATTGAAACGCCATATCTCTGAAAATTTGAACTGATATGTTCACATAAACGAACTAAAATATTCATCAAGAATGAAAGGGAAGCACTGGCATGTCGATGACCGAAACGCAGGAACGGCGGGAAGAGGCTGCGGCCAGCCATATGCTCTTCTCTCGGCTTACGCCGCAACCGGCCGACGCGCTGCTCGCGCTGATCGGCCTCTATGCCGCCGATCCCCGGCAGGGAAAGATCGATCTGGGCGTCGGTGTTTACAAGACGGAAGGTGGCGAAACCCCCGTCTTCGCATCAGTCAAGGCGGCGGAGGAAATCCTCCTGCGCACCCAGCAGACCAAGTCCTATGTCGGTCCGGAAGGCGACATCGGTTTCTTCCGCAATCTCCTGCCCCTCATCTTCGGGAACGACGCCGAACTCGACCGGATCGCCGGGCTTCAGACTCCCGGAGGAACTGGCGCGCTGCGCCTTGCCGCCGAGCTGATCGCGCTAACGGGGCGCAATCGCAAGGTCTATGTCGGTGCACCCACCTGGGCCAATCACCAGCCGGTCTTCGCGGCAGCACGGCTGGAAATGGCGACTTTCCGGCACATTGATCTCACGACGCAAGACCTGTGCTTCGAAGACATGATCGATGCGCTCGGCAAGGCCGAGCCGGGTGACATAGTCCTGCTTCATGGATGTTGCCACAATCCGACCGGGGCCGATCTTTCACCGGATCAGTGGGAAGGCATTTCGGCGCTGTGTGCGGAGCGGCATCTCCTTCCGTTCATCGATCTGGCCTATCAGGGGTTGGGCGATGGGCTGGAAGCCGATGCGGCGGGCGTGCGGATCATGGCGCGCCATTGCCCGGAACTGATCGTCGCCTATAGCTGCGACAAGAATTTCGGCCTGTATCGCGAGCGCGTCGGTGCGCTGTTCGTTGTAGCCGCCAACGCCGGAGACGCAGCCCTCACCCAGTCCAATCTGCTCGGCCTTGCGCGGGCCAACTGGTCGATGCCGCCCGATCATGGCGCGGCCATCGTCCGCATCGTCCTCGACAGCGCGGAACTGACGGCAAGCTGGCGTGCCGAGCTGGAGGAGATGCGTTTGCGCATCGCGGCGATGCGCGCCGGCGCAGCCGCGCTCGACCCCGCCCTCGGTTTCCTGACCGGACAGAAAGGCATGTTCTCCACCCTGCCGCTTTCGCCCGATCAGGTGAAGGCGCTGCGGGAGGATCACGGGGTGTACATGGCCGGTTCCGGACGCATCAATATCGCCGGACTCATATCCGGCAATCTGGCCAATTTCGTGGCGGCGATCGCCGCTGTGCGCTGACGGGGAACGAGACATGGCAAGCGCCGCACCAAAGAAGATATTGCATAACTCCCCCTCGCCCGATGTCGACTGGCGGCGCGTCGCCCTTCTTGTCAACCTCTCGCGTGCGCTCGACGACATGGAAGAGACCCGGCTCGTTCCGGAAAAGAAGGTGCTTTATCAGTTCTCGGCGCGCGGCCACGACATGGCGCAAATTCTGCTGGGTCTTCGCCTTGACGATCCGGTCGACGCGACCTGCGGCTATTACCGCTCGCGGCCACTGCTGCTGGCGCTAGGTGTCGATCCGGCTGACGCGCTCGGTTCATCGATGGGCCGCGCGGGTGGCTATTCGGACGGCCGGGATATCGGCGCGGTGTTCAATTTTCCGAACCCGAATGCCGCCTCCGCCCTTCCCATGTGCGGCGGTGTCGGCGCGCAATACACACCGACAGCCGGATGGGCGCAGGCGATCGAATATTATAGCAAGGTGATGAAGGACCCCGCCTATGATAGGGCGATGGCGGTCGTGCTGGGCGGGGACGGATCGGTTGCCTCCAACGGCTTTTGGTCTGCCCTGACTATCGCGACCACGCAACAGCTCCCGATGCTGTTCTATATAGAGGATAATGGTTTCGGTATTTCCGTACCCTCGACGTTCCAGACTCCTGGCGGCAATATCGCTATGAACCTCGCGAGCTGGCAGGGCTTGAAAATCATTGCGGGGGATGGAACATATCCTGCTGAATCTGCAAGCCTTATTGACGAAGCAACGACTTATGTGCGCGAACATCGCGCACCCGCGATGCTCCGGCTGACCGTGCCCCGCCTTGAGGGCCACAGCTTTCAGGATACGCAATCCTATAAATCGGATGAAATCGTTCAATCAGAATGGGCGCGCGATCCGCTGCCTCGCCTGCGTGACTATCTTGTCCCCGCGCTGATGAGCGAGGAGGAGTGGAGCGCGATAGAGGCGGAGGCGATCGCCACCGCCGAGGCCGCGCGCGAAGCCGCCGAGGCCCGGCCCATGTCCCAGCCGTCGGACGTGATGAAGAACATCTTCTACGGGGGCGAGTGCCAGGCAGAGGGCGGAATGGCGACGCACGGATATGCTGCGCCCACCTCGACCGATACCCCTTCGCCCTCTGGCCAGCGCATCAACATGGTGACGGCGATCCGCCGCACGCTCGATCATGAACTGGACATCAACAAGCGCGTCGTCCTGTTCGGAGAGGATATCGGTCCCAAGGGCGGCGTTCATGCCGTCACACTCGGTCTTCAGGAAAAATATGGTACGGACCGCGTGTTCGATACCTCACTGTCGGAGGAGGGTATTATCGGCCGCGCGGTCGGCATGGCGCTCGCCGGTCTGATGCCGGTGCCGGAAATCCAGTTCCGCAAATATGCCGAGCCCGCCACCGAGCAGATCAACGACTGCGGCACGATGCGATGGCGCACCAACAACCGCTTCGCCGCGCCGATGGTCGTGCGCATCCCCGGCGGCTTCTTCAAGTGCGGCGACCCCTGGCACAGCCAGACCAACGAGGTCGCGTTCGTCCACAATCCGGGCTGGAAGGTCGCCGTGCCCTCTAACGCGGAAGATGCGGTCGGCCTGCTGCGCGCCTCCCTGCGCGGCAACGATCCGGTGATCTTCTTCGAACATCGCAACCTGCTCGATCTCGCCTGGGCGCGCCGCCCTTACCCCGGCGACGATTTCGTCCTGCCCTTCGGAAAGGCAAAATTCACGCGCGAAGGCACCGACATCACGATCGTCACCTGGGGAGCCATGGTACCGCGCTGCGAGGATGCGGTGGAAGGAGTTTCAGCCGATGTCATCGACCTGCGCACGCTGATGCCGTGGGACAAGGAGGCGGTGCTGGCCTCGGTGCGCAAGACGCGCCGCTGCCTCATCGTACATGAAGACCTTCAGACCGCAGGTTTCGGGGCGGAGATCGCCGCCGTCGTTGCCGACGAGGCGTTCATGGATCTCGATGCGCCCGTCGCCCGCGTGACAATGCCCGACATCCCCAGCCCGCACAATCCGCTGCTGCTCGACTGGGCGGTCCCCTCGGTCGAGCGCATCCGCGCGAAAATCGACGAACTGCTGGCGTTCTGACTATGGGCTATATCGACATCATCGTTCCCGCCGAGCAGGAAGGTACCAAGGCTATCGTGCG
>JBFXHW010000054.1:0-12232 GCA_050176605.1 Sphingobium sp.
GACGATCTGTCCAGGCCCAAGACATGGGCGGCGATGGCCTATAGCGCTGAGCCGACAGGCGAGAATCTTCGCACTGTACTGCGCGTGTTCCAGCGCGAGAACCCGACGATGACCAACCGTGAAAATCTCGACCTGATGCGTCTTATGAGCGTCTCTGGCGGACTGGCGCTGAAGCCCGACTATCTCGAATATGCCGAGATGGCATTCAAGGGCGGCGTCTTCGGCGAAGTGAAGTCTGCGATCGACAAGGGACGCGCCGAAGGCGTCCTCGGTTCGACCGATGGTGCCGATTTCTATTCGGTTTCGTCCCAGCGTATTCCGGGCGACAAGAGTTCGTTGCCGTCTGCGGTCGCGGATGCCGGAAAGGCAACCACGGGCAAGATCGCGAGCGCTACAGCTGACGCCTATATGGGTTATGGCGACTATTCGAAGGCGGTTTCGCTTTACGAGACGGCGCTGCAGAAGGGTTCGGTCGATACCGCCGAGGTCAATACGCGTCTCGGTATCGCCAAGGCGATGGTGGGCGATACGGCCGGTGCCAAGGAAGCACTGGCCAAGGTATCCGGCGGTACGCGTGGCGGGATCGCCAGCCTGTGGATCGATTATCTGAATGCCAAGTCTTCGGCCACGGCGGCAGCGCCAGCCGCTGCGGCTGCCAAGCCTGCGGCCTGACGCGTCAGCGCGACCAGTTGAGAGGGGCGGCTGTTTAATGGCCGCCCTTTTTCTATATATAGCGGGGTGTCCTCCCGCCTTCGGGCGGGACTCGCGAAGGAGAGGGAATGCGCATTTTGCTTTTAGCACCGGCCGTTGCGATGGCCGCTGCGGCTTCGATTCCTTCCGCACACGCCGAAGCGACGGCATCGGCCTCTTTTCGTGAGACAGTATCCCAGGTGCAGGCTCGGATTGCTGCCGGAGACCTGACCGGCGCAATGGGCTATGCGGGTGCTTTAACCCCATCCAGCCCGCTCGAAAAATATATGGCGGCCTCGCTCTCCATGGAAATTGCGGCAAAGCGCAATGATATCGTCGCGCAGCGCAAGGCGATTGCCGAGATGATCGAGAGTGGTGCGGCGCCCGAGGGGCAACTCGGCTATCTCAATCGCGTAGCCGGGTTCCTGAGTTACCAGACCGGCGCCATCGACAATGCGGTTGTCTACCTCACGCGCGCGCGGTCCTTGGGTGAGGCCAGCCCTCAGACTTCATTGATGCTGGCGGAGGCATATGTCCGCCAGCGCAAGCTGCCGGAGGCGGCGCAAGTCGTGAATGAAACCATCGCGGCGCAAAAGGCGGCGGGGCAGGCGGTTCCGGCGACCTGGTATGATCGCGCGGCTTCGCTGGCGCGAGCGCGCAAGGACTGGGCCTCGCTTGCGGAAGCCAGCGCCGCGAAGCTCTCGCAGGGCGGGATGGCCGGGCCAGACTGGCGTAGCGGAATCATGACTTATGTTGAGGCCGCCAACCCGGAACCTGAAGCGAAACTCGACCTGCTCAGGCTGGAAGCGGCCACAGGCGCGATGGCGAGCGAGCGCGATTATCAGGCCTATGCGACTCTCGCGGCCAATCAGGGCTATGCGGCCGAGGGCAAGGCGGTGGTCGAGGCGGGGCTTTCCTCGCAGAAACTGGGTTCGGGCGATCCGGTCGCCGCCACGCTCATGCGGACGCTTCGGAGCAAGGCGATCGTCAATCTCGCGGCGCTGAAACCGTTGCCGGGCAAGGCTGCAAGCGCCGCAAGCGGCGCCCGGGCGGCCAAAGCCGGCGACGACCTGCTCGCGAACAGCCAGTTCGCCGAAGCCGTTCCCTATTATCGCGCGGCGCTGGAAAAGGGCGATGTCGATCGTGACCGCGTGACGACCCGCCTCGGCATAGCACTTGCCCGTTCGGGTGATCTGGGCGGCGCGCAAATCGCGTTCGCACAGGCAACCGGGCGATGGAAGGATGTCGCCGCTTACTGGTCGGCTTGGGTGAACGCGCGCAACAGCAGTGTACCCGCGCCGGCTGTCGCCGCAACGAACTGAACGGCCCGTTTCACGGGCCCACCGGAATCCCGGGTTCGTTCTTCGACGTGCGGATCGTCAGTGACGTCTTGACGCTGGCCACATTGGGCGCCGACGTGAGATGGGTGGTCAGAATCAGCTGAAAGCTCTGCAGATCGCGTGCAACGACCTTCAGGATGAAATCGATCTCACCGTTCAGCATGTGGCACTCCCGAACTTCGGGCAGCGTCGCGACATGATCTTCGAACGCCTTCAGATCCGATTCGGCCTGGCTCTTGAGGCTGACCATGGCGAAGACGGTGATGGAATAGCCCAGCGCGGGGCCGTTAAGATCGGCATGATAGGCGCGAATGATTCCGCGTTCTTCCAGCGCTTTCACCCGGCGCAGGCACGGCGGTGCGGTCAATCCGACGGCACGCGCCAGATCGACATTACTCATCCTGCCGTCCTGTTGCAGCAGGGCGAGGATTGACCGATCAATATCGTCGAGCGAGGCGGCGCTCACGGCTATAATTTCCTTTCACCGGGCCAGCGGCGACAATAATAAAATTTCTTCGGAATGCAACCGTCCCACAATGCGACGTGCCGTTTTGAACATGTCTTCGCTCTTTTCCTTGGCCGGTTAAACCCGTAAGCCGGAGTCGAACTTAGCAAAAGATTCACCTTCTGTTGCCGACGGAGATATCGGGGTTGCGCTATAACGACCTGACGCAGACCGTGCTAGCCGCGGAAAGCCGTACCGGCGTTGCTGCCGCCAGTCTGTGGCGGCAGTGCGTTGACGTGCTCGCGCAGCACGACCAGCCTGGAAAGACCATGCTCCGTCAGGAGGACAGGGTGGCTCTGGTTGCACGGTTGCATGATCTTAGCAGTGAGCTGAGCGAGGCGCAGCGCATTGCGAGCGTCGTTGAACTGGGCAGTCGTCTGCGGTCGCCCGCGCTTGTCGAATTTTTCGCCAGCGATCGTCCAGCGGTCTGTGCTGCCGCGATTTCGCGCGCGCGGTTGCCCGACCTGCTCTGGCCGGTGCTGCTTTCCCGTCTTGGCCCGACTGCGCGCGGCGTCCTGCGCGGGCGGCGGGATATCGGGCCGGAGACCCGGCGGGCGCTGGAGGCGTTCGGTGCGACCGATCTGGTGCTGAGCGGTTTTTCCACGCCGGTTTCAAACGATCTTGGCGTTGCAACGCCAGCATCGGTCGAGGAGACGGGCCGCGACCTTGAGCAGACGGTACCTGCCGAAATGGCAGTCGTTGCGGATGTTGGCGAGATCGCCAGCGAGCGGAGCCAGATCCGCGAGCTTGTCGACAAGATCGAACGGTTCACGAGTGCCCACCGCGCGCGCGACTTCGGCGTGGTCGATGCCGATGCGGCCACCGCGCCGATGGCCGATCCGGCCACCTTGCGCACATTCCCGTTTGAGACGGATGCTGAGGGTGCGTTTGTCTGGGTCGGCGAGGCATCGCGTACCGCGCTGATCGGCATTTCAATCTCGAATCCGGCGTTGCCCGGCGAAACCGGGCCGGATGGTCATGTCGCCGGCGCCTTTGCGCGGCGAAGCAGTTTCCAGCACGGGCGTCTTTTCATTGGCGAAGGGCTTTATGCCGGTGAATGGCGCCTTTCGGCCGTGCCCTTCTTCGATCCAGCCTCCGGCCGTTTTCAGGGATATCGCGGACAGGCGCGCCGCCCGCTGGTGCATGAGATTCCTCATCCGGTGCCTGCCGACACGGCACCGGCCGCACCCGCGTCGCTCGATTCGATGCGGCAGGTCATCCATGAACTGCGCACGCCGCTGAACGCCATTCTCGGCTTCGCGGAGATTATCGAGCAGCAGTTGTTCGGACCTGCAGGCGTCCATTATCGCGAGATGGCGGGCAACATTCTGTCGGATGCCCGCAGGCTGCTCGCCGCGTTCGACGATATCGACCTTGCAGCACGGTCGGCTGTGCCCGACGGAATTCGCGGCGAACGGCTGCAACCCAGTGCGGTTGACCTTGCCATGTTGATCGAACGGATAGCGGAGCACTATCGGATCGATGCGGAAGGGCAGGGAAGAACGAGGCTGCGCATGAGCGCATCCGCTGACCTGCCTCCCGCTCATGCCGATCCGGTGCAGTGCGAGCGCATGATCCAGCATCTTGCCCGTACCCTCGTCTCCCTCGCGCAGACGGGAGAGACTGTGCAGGGTGCTCTGTGGTTCCAGCCCGATAGCTATGGCGGACGGCTGGTAATCGGTTTCGACCGTCCGAGGCGGCTGAGGGGGCTGGAGGAGCATGAAATGCTCGATCCCGGCTACGGCAATGATGGCGACTGGCCCGACGCGCCTCTGCTTGGGCTGGGTTTCTCGATGCGGCTGGTTCGCAGCCTCGCGCAGGCGCAGAATGGCGCACTTCGCATTGAAAGCGAGCGCTTGCTGCTCGAGCTGCCGGTCGCAGATGCGGTTGCCGACAACGAAGCCAGCTGACCCGTCAGTCATATTGCAATCTTCATGCTATAGGTGGCGGTCATGACCGCTTCGCCAGCACCCCGATGCGACCTGTGTGCTCTGCCCGATGATCGGGACTTCATCGCTCTTGGGGCTGCATTCGGCACGCGCTTCCTGTTGACCGTCGACACCGAGGAAGAGTTCGACTGGAACATCCCCTTTGACCGTGAGAGCCGATCGGTCACGATCAGCGAGGCGATGCGGCGAGGGCAAGGTTATTTCCGCGCGACTGGCGTAAGGCCGCTTTATCTCGCCGACTATCCGATGATCGACGATCCCGTTACGGGTCCGATGCTCGCGCAATGGGTTGCGGCGGGCGAGGCTGATATCGGGGCGCATTGCCACCCTTGGGTAAATCCGCCGCATGAAGAGGCGGTCTCCATCCGCAACAGTTTCGCGGGCAATCTGCCAGAGGCGCTGGAGCGGGCCAAGCTGACCGTGCTGCGGGATCGGATTACCGAGGTTACCGGCAGGCCGCCGCTGGCCTTTCGTGCCGGGCGCTATGGTGCCGGACCCAATACCGGAGCGATCCTGTGCGACCTTGGCTTTCGCGTCGATAGTTCGGTGCGCAGCCGCTTCAGCTATGCAGGCGAGCAAGGTCCCGATTTTTCGGGCATGCCGGTAAGACCCTATCGTGTTGGCGGGCTTGTCGAATTACCGCTGTCGACCGCCTGGTGCGGACTGCTTCGCGGGGCAGGGGATTCGCTTCAGCGCCTTATCGACGGTGGCGGGATAGCTGCCGGAGCGATGGCGAGATCGGGACTGCTTCAGCGTATTCCGCTGACACCCGAGGGCGTCAGCCCAGCCGAAGCAAAACGCGCCATCGACCGCCTGCTTGGCGACGGGTTGAGACTGCTCGTTTTCAGCTTTCACTCACCGACACTGGCGCCGGGCCATACACCCTATGTGCGTAATGACGACGATCTGAATTCCTTCTGGCGCTGGTGGGACGATGTGCTGGCCCATCTTGCGCTTCGTGGGGTCGCGCCTGCGTCGCTCGACGAGATATTGTCCTCTCTGCCAGCCTGATCCCGATCTACCTGTCCAGACCGAACTCGAAACCGATCCACAGGGTGCGCGGCGTGCCGAGATCGATAGAACCTCCCGCATTGCGCGTCAGCACCCGACTATCGGTCAGGTTTTCGCCGCGCGCGACAATCGACAGCCCGCGCAAAAGCGGAATGCGGGCGAAGGCATCGACGGTCCAGGCGTCGGGCAGCACGTCCATACCGAGATCGTCCTCATATTGCTTTCCTGCATAGCGCAGCGTCGCGCCGACCGACGGTCCGGCAACCGACGAAAAGCTGACTGTCGCGCTGCCGCTATGCCGGGGGCTTTGCTGCGGCCATTGCCCATCGAGCGGCGTACCGGAGGCTTCGACCTCCGAATGGGCCAATGTGTAGGATGCCGAAAGCGCCCATGGTCCGGTCTTGCCCGACGCGGTCAGCTCGACGCCGCGAGAGAGAACAGCGTCCACATTTTGCCGCTGGCGCAAGTTGGTGCCGATCGTCACGTTGGCGATGGCATTGTCCAGCCGGTTGACGAAGACTGTCGCACCCAGATCGATACCCTTTGCCGGCCTGAAATCGAAGCCGGCCTCCGCGCCCTTCAGTCGCTCCGGCCGCAAATTCTCGTTGGCCTGGTAAGTGATCGGAAAAACCACGAAACCGCGATAGAGTTCGTTGAGCGTTGGCAGGCGAAAGCCGGTATAGGCGGCCGTGCGCAGCGACAGTGCGGCACCGGCATGCCACAGCAGGCCCGCGCGGAAGCTGCCTTCCCAGCCTGAGCGGTCAGGATAAGAAGTGTCCGCCGTGACAATGCCGGTCGGCGAGAGGCTTTGGAACCGGCCGTCGGTTATCGTCCAGCGGTCGGCGCGCGCGCCGCCCGTGACAATCACGTTCCCCAGGGTCCAGTCGTCTTCGATGAAGAAACCGGCTGTAAGCTGGCGGCCTGACGCATGGCGCCGTGCGGTGACGGGATTCAGCGAAGATCCCGCATTATAGGCGGTCTCATGCATGTCGCCGCTCGCGCGGCGGATGTCCGCGCCGATGCGCAGCAGATGGTCGCCGCCAACCGGCGGACGCAGTTCGACCTTGCCGCCGAGCCCGAGGGCAGGCGTGTCGTTCTGATCGAGCGCCTTTCGAAAACTTGACGAGCTGATGACGATATTGGAAAAATTGCGAACCTGGACATAGGCGAGGGCGTCGACTTGCCAGGCGCCGCGCGAGAGCAGGCGGATGCTTGCGTCTTGGGCCTCGGAATGACTGTCGGCTCCCCTGAAGCGCAGTGTGCGGTCGTCGCGATAGATGAGCGCGCGCGCTTGAATTTCCATCGCGTCGCCGAGGGGCGCGACCGCGCGCGCCGATGCGCTCCAGCTTTCGTAACGCGCCGTCGCACTCGCGGGAGCGCGCTGGTCTGCGGGGGTAGTAAAAAAGCCGTCGCCCCGATCCCAACTGCCCGAGAGCGAAACATAGCCGGCGCCGACATCGGGAGCGGCGGTCACCGAGAGGGAGGTGGCGTTGCGGCTGCCGTAAAAAGCACTGGCGGAGAAATGGGCAAGATCGTCGCGCGTCGCGCTGGCCATCTCGATAGTGCCGGCCACCGCTCCGGCTCCGAACGCACCGTTTCCGCCGCCTCGCGTAACGCGGATGCCTGACAGGGTCTCGGGGGCGAAGGCCGCATAGGGGATATAGCCGAAAAACGGATCTCCCATGGGAACACCGTCGAGCAGCACGAGGGTCCGGCTGCTTGCATTGCCGCCGAGCGAACGGAAATTGGCGCCCTGTGCCGAGGGGTTGGCCGACCGGCTGTCCGAACGGCGGAATTGCGAGAATCCGGCGACATCGCGCAGCGCGTCCTCGACACGCGCCGAGGCGAGCGACGACAAGCGATCGCGGGGTATGACGACATCGCCATAGGCCGGGGTGCCGGGCGGAAGTGGCAGCGTTCCGCCCAGAACCACGATGGAGGTCTCGTTCCCGCTGGAGGTTTGCCCATGTGCGGAAGATAGGGACAGAAGCGCGGTCGACGCTGCGATCAGCACGGCGCATGTCCCGCTTCCGGTAGAATTCAGGTGAAACTGGCTCATCGTCGAAACCTTATTCCGGGTTCCGGAGATAATCCGCAATCCTGAAATCCGGGCCCAGCCTGTCGCTATATTTCTCCAGCCCCGCCACGATAGTCTCAAAACCGATCGTCTGCGCCCAGAACATCGGCCCGCCACGCCAGCGCGGCCAGCCATATCCGTAGACCCATACGACATCGATATCGGAAGCGCGCTGCGCGATGCCTTCTTCCAAGATAAGCGCCGCCTCGTTGATCATGATGTAGAGTGTGCGGACGGTAATCTCTTCCTCGTCGATTTCACGCGGCGTTATTCCCGATTTCGCACGAAACTCCTCAATGATAGCCCTGGTCACAGGGGAGGGGGCAGGCTTCCGGCGCTCGTCATAGTCATAATAGCCTGCCTTCGTCTTCTGACCCCAGCGGTTTTGCGCGCACAGCGCCTCGGCTACCGTTTCGATGCGGCTGGGGTCGCGGTGCCAGCCGAGATCGACGCCCGCAAGATCGCGCATCTGAAACGGACCCATGGGCATTCCGAAATCGGTGTGGACCTTGTCGACCTGTTCCGGGCTTGCGCCTTCCAGAATGAGCGCTTCGGCCTGCTTCTGCCGCGGCATGAGCATCCGGTTACCGATGAAACCATGGCAAACACCGGCAACGACCGGCACCTTGCCGATCTTGCGGCCAACCGTCATCGCTGTCTGAAGAACATCCGGCGCTGCTTTTGCCGCATGCACGACCTCAAGCAGCTTCATGACGTTGGCGGGGGAGAAGAAGTGCATGCCGACCACGTCGCCGGGACGTGACGTCGCGGCCGCGATTTCGTCAATGTCGAGATAGGAGGTATTCGAAGCAAGAATTGCCCCGGGCCGGGCAATGTCGTCAAGCCGGGCGAATATCTCTTTTTTCACCTCCATATTCTCATATACCGCCTCGATGATGAGATCGCAGTTCGACAGGGCATTGAAATCCAGTGCCGGGTCCAGCAGATCGATGGCGCGTTCGACCTGCTCGTTGCTCATCCGGCCCTTGGCGGCCGTTGCCTCATAATTCTTGCGAATAGCGCCTGTGCCGCGATCGAGCGCCTCGCTGCTTGTTTCGACGATCGTTACGGGAATGCCAGCCGACAGGAAGTTCATTGCTATGCCGCCGCCCATCGTACCGGCGCCGATCACGCCGACGTGCCCGATAGGGCGGGGCTCTGTCCCAGCGGGCAAATTGTCTATCCGCGCGGCTGTACGCTCCGCGAGGAAGATATGGCGCAGCGCCTTCGACTGGGCTCCCTCCATAAGCTCAAGGAACAGCGCGCGCTCGACCTCCTGCCCCTCGCCCAAGGACAATTCGGTTGCTGCCTTTACCGCCGCGATGCAGGCCTTTGGCGCATCAAGTTTGCCGATCTTCCGCGCATTGCCCGCCGCGAATTTTTCAAACATGTCAGGGCTGGCTTCGACAGCGAGCTCACCTGTCCGACGCACGCCGTCGACTGTGCGGGCAAGATCCATGGCGTGTTGGGCCAGATCGTTCTGATCGGCTAGCCGGTCGACAAGCCCCAGCGCGAGGGCCTCGCTGCCCGATACGGGATCTCCCGACACTATCATGCCGAGCGCGGCTTCCGCGCCGATCAGTCGCGGCAATCGTTGCGTGCCGGCGGCACCGGGTAGCAGGCCCAGCTTCACCTCGGGCAAGCCGAGCTTCGTGTCAGGCGTCGCGATGCGATAATGGCAGGCGAGTGCAATTTCGAGTCCGCCGCCCAGTGCCATGCCATGAATGGCAGCAATCACGGGCTTTTCGCAAGCCTCTATCCTGCCAACGAGCTGCGGCAATATGGGCTCGACAAAAGGCTTGCCGAACTCAGTAATATCGGCACCCCCGCTGAACAGTTTTCCATCCCCGCGAATGACCAGAGCGCGGACTGCGGGATTATCCCGCGCCTCGGCCAGCGCCTGATCGATACCCTGGCGGACCGCTGCGCCAAGTGCGTTGACCGGCGGGTTCTGAATCAGGATTTCCAATATGTCGCCGTGCAGGGTGGTCTTGATCATGCATGCTCTCTCATTGCGTGAGCGGGATGCCCGCTTCTCACGATTTCGCGCGAGGGGGCCGAGAGCGCGGATAGCCCGTATCTGTGGCATTCGGCAACGGGTCACGACAGATTAATTCGGCGTGTGGTGCGGGTGACAGGGAGCAAGGGCCATTCTGTCAGGGTCGACCTGCCAATGCCTCTTCCGGCGGTTCACCTATTCGGCCGACTATATCGATCAGAGTATCGAGAAACATGCGCTGGGCCGGGGAGAACGGACGATTGCTGTAGACGGCGAGCCGGTAAAGCGTCCCAAGATCGGGGATCAGGCAGGTCAGCGTGCCGTCCTCGACATAGGGTTGCAACAGGTCGCTGGAAATGGCCGTTATCGCGCCCCGGTCCACCATCAGCCGGACCAGGATGTCGGGGTATTGGGTGCGCCCGACCACGTTGCTGGCACCTATTCCCCGTTGTTTCATCTTCTGGGCGATAAAGGCCGTCATCCACGCGTGCTCGAATGGCAGGACGACCGGAAAGGATGCGTTCTCTCCGACGACCATGTCCAGCGTCGTGCCTGCCGGCGCGAACAGGCCCAGCTTGACTGTCCTGATGAGGCTATGGTCGACGCGCTTGGGCGGCAATGTAGGGCTCGTGTAGAGCGCGACGTCGATTTCGCCATTGTCCATGTCAATGAGCGCCTGATCGATTGACGGCATGCGGAAGAACTCGACGTCCACAGTAGGGTGGTGTGCGATGATCTGCGGAAGCTGGTTCTGTACATGCGGTAACAGGGCCGGTCCTATCGCCACGTTGACTGTGCTGTTGAGTGGCGCGCTCTGAACCTGCGACAGACTCATAAGCTCTCCCTGAAGGGCTATCGCGGTTTGCAGGAATATTTGCCCCTCCTGTGTGAGCCTCGGCCGGGATCCGCGCGGCCGCGTAAACAGCGCGACACCCAAACCACGCTCAAGCGCGCGAATCTGCTGACTTACGGACGGTTGGCTGATGTTCAGGCGCTCGCTTGCTTCGCGAAAACTTCCCGTCTCGGCAACATGTATGAACACGTTGAGCTGTCGCGAGGTAAATTGCGGATCATCGCCACTCATAACTTATTGACTATAGCATGTGATAATCATTCCGTCCATTGCTTGTCAGGTTGGCTTCTATATCACCTATCACACTGACAAATGGCATTCGACATTCGCAAAAGCGAGGTCACCGGCCAAGGGGAGGACAATCCATGAAAAATTACCTGTTTGGACAATCTGTGCGGCAGATTCTGCTCACCACGACAGCGGGGATTGCGGCCCTCGCTGCCTCACCTGCAATTGCCCAGATCTCTGAAGATGATGCGGCACAGGCAGCAGACTCAGCCGTCGGCGACATTGTCGTTACTGCATCTCGTACAGCCACAAACGGTCTTGAGGCACCGACACCGACGCAGGTCGTGGGCGCCGAAGTAATCGATCGCCAAGCCGCGACAACTGTCATGGAGGTCCTGAACCAAAACCCGGCCTTCAAGGCGACGCGTTCGCCTGGAGCGACTGGGACCAACATCGGCAACCCCGGATCGGCGACAGCCGACTTGCGCGCGCTTGGCGGACAGCGGACGCTGGTGCTTGTGAACCAGTCGCGTATTGTGCCGTCGGCGCCCGCCAGCAATCTGGGTGTGCCGATCACGACCGACCTCAACCTTATACCCACAATCATGATCGAACGGGTCGATGTGGTGACGGGTGGTGCGTCCGCGCTTTACGGTTCGGATGCCGTGTCGGGTGTCGTCAACCTCATCCTCAAGAAGCAATATCAGGGCATCGATGCCCGCGTTCAGGCCGGTATTTCCGACGAGGGCGATTCGCGGACGATCCGTGCTGGTTTCATTGCGGGCACCAATTTTGCAGATGATCGTGCCCATCTGGTCGCCAGCCTCGATTATTCGAAGAATGACGGTGTCGACAATATCTACGAGCGCGGCTGGGGTCGCAGGGAGGAGTTGATCGTTAGCAACGGCCAGCGGACGACTCCAGGCACGCCGGGCTTCGGCCAGCCCGCCTTGATCATCGCGCCGGGCGTTGTAAATTCCTTGGGTGAAGGCGGTGTCATTATAACATCCGGCCTGACCGGCCTGACCGGCATGACCTTCAACAAGGACGGCTCCATGCGGCCGTTCCAATATGGTTCGATCCGTGGCGGCCAGACGATGATCGGCGGCGAAGGCAGGTCGATCATTGCCGAAACGTCACTGGTTCCGTCGGTAGAGCGCTTCACCGCCTATGGCAGCCTCTATTATGATCTGTCGGATACGATCACGGCCTATATCGAAGGCGGCTGGTCGCGCTCCAAGGCCCAGGTTCTCGGCGTGCCGATCCGCCTTTCCAGCCAAACGATTCAGCGCGACAACGCCTATATACCCGCCGCGGTGCTGGCGTTGTTGCCCGCTTCGCGTACCAGTTTCAACATCAGCAAGGTTGCGTTCGAGAACAACCTTTACACCATTACACAGGAAACGCCGCACGGTGTCGCCGGTTTGGAAGGTGAGATTGGTGGCGGCTGGAAATGGGACACGCATGTGTCCTATGGCGTCAACAACTTCAATACCACGTCTGACCCGAACCCCATCAGCGCAAATTTGCAACAAGCGATCGACGCGGTGCGCGATCCGGCCACCGGGAACATCGTTTGC
>JBFXHW010000055.1:0-12159 GCA_050176605.1 Sphingobium sp.
AAAGGCCGCCAAGGGGAGCGGAGCAGGTGAACAGGAAAACGGGCTGGTCGCCCGACGAGTCTGAAGGTGAGGAATCTGCCGGAGATCCGGCTGGTGCGGACCAGATTCCCATAGAGGATATCATCCGCACTCTGGTTGCGGATAGTCGTGCATATGCGGCGACAGAGGCGGAGCGACAGAAGCTGCGCGCGGGCCTGCTGGGTGCGGCAGGACGGGACGCTGCCCTGCTCATCATCGTCGCGCTCTTCCTGTTGTTCGGCGCGCTGGTCGCGCTGCTCGTCGGGCTGATCGGCGCACTCGCACCGCTGACCGGAATATTGTCAGCAACATTGATCGTCGTCGGTGTCACGATCGCGGTCGTCCTGCTGCTGCTCGTGATCGCGAGAGGCAGGGTCCGCTCGGCAGTGAGGATCGTTTTTCCGAAGAGCGAGACCGACCGATGAGCGGCAAGAAACATAACGCCGTCGCCCGTCTTCAGGAGCTCGACACCCGATCCGCCGAACAGCGGGAACTTTTGCTGGGCGAGATGCAGCTTTTGCGTGAACGGGCTCAGCCCGCAACACTCGCGCGCGAGGCAGGGAACCGCGCGCTTGATTTCGGGTTGGACACTATGGAGCGGCTTCGCTCCATGACGCGGCGACACCCGGCAAAGGTGCTGGGGTTCGCTGCTGCCGCCGGTGCAGTGCTGGCGCGGCGCCCGCTGACTAAGCTTTTCGTGAAAGGCTTTGCTGCTGGCCGCGATCGGCTGACCCGCTGGCGCGGCGGTGAAAAAGCGCCGGAGGAAACGAGTAGGACTGAGGAATGACCGACAAGGATATCCACGAGAGGCTGGACCGGGCACGAGCGCTGGCGCGCGACAATGTCCGCCGGGCTGCCGACAGCATCCGGAGCGGCGCCGACGGCCTTGGTGCGCGTGCAAAGGCCGCCGGATCGAAAGCGGGAGAGCGTTTCGACAACGCCCGGATCGAGGCAAACAAAGGCATCGACAAGGCCAACCGGCTCATCACCGAACATCCTCTCGCGGCAACGGCTGCTGCCGTGGCGGCAGGCGCCCTCGCCGCCTATTTCTTTCCGAAAACGGCGAAGGCGGTACGCAAGGCTGCTCCGCGCGTAGCCAATGCGGCGATCAGCGCCGGACGCGAGGCCCGCGCGCTGGCTACATCCGCTCTGCCGATGGAGGAAGCGGAAAAAGCCCTGGAACAACTCACCGATGCTGCGCGCAAGGCGAATGCAGCCACGGCGGAAATGGCAAAAGCAGGCCTGAACAGTGCCCGCGCCATGGCTTCGGACGCCGCGCGGCGCGCCGAAATCGATGCCCAGACGAACAAGCTTCTTAATGCTGCGGCGGATGCCGCCTCAAAGTTGATTGCCAAGGTGAGGCGCAGACCCGAAGGCGATGGCGAGGTTCCTGAAAGTGACGCGCCACCGCCCCTAAGCTGATCGGCATCGCCTGACCCAAAGGGCCCAAAAACTGCGGATCGCAGGTTGATTTCTCGGGCGATCCTGCCATAGGCGTTCGTCATGAGCAAAATGCATCTCGTGATGGGCGGCCGGGTCAAGGATCCGCGTACGCTGGAATTTGAAGATCTGGATGCCATCGATTTTGTTGGCGTGTTTCCGGATTTCGCAACGGCGGAAAAGGCGTGGCGCAGCGCAGCCCAGCGCACCGTCGATGATGCCGAGATGAAGTATGTGATCGTGCACCTTCATCGCCTGCTCGATCCCTCGCACGGCGAAGCGCACTGATATCCCTTAGCGTCTCCGGTAGCGAAGTCGGAGCAGCGGTCGGGTAAGTAGCATACCAGCGACAAATCCGCCGATATGGGCGCCGATGGCCACACCACCACCGTCATCGCCCAGCCCCATGCCCCCCGACCGCGTGGCGACGCCGATCAGGAACTGCAGGAAAATCCAGCCCGCGCCAAGCCACGCCATTCGCACGACGGTCGCCGGAATGGGGCCGATAGAGCGCACCTTCTGATTCCCGAAGAGCAGGGCATAGGCCCCGATGATCGCGGAAATCGCACCACTGGCGCCAATCATCGGAATCGCGAGATCCGGACCGATAAGCCACTGGCCGGCCGCCGCAGCATAGGCACCCACGACATAAAGGGTCACCAGCAGCCGGGTGCCCAGCACCGACTCCACCTGCCGGCCGCAGAACAGGAAAATGACGAGATTGAACGCCAGATGCATCCAGTTGCCATGCAGCAGCGTGGCGCTGAGCGGAGTCAGCACCATCGGCAATGCAGGGATAGGTAACCCGGCATGGTCCAGCAACCCAGGATGCGCCACCCGGGCAGGGATGAATCCGCCGACATAGGCGAGAATGTCGACCCAGCCCGCGATGTCCGCAAGAAGGAAGGCGAGCCCCGTGACCGCCGTGATGATGGAGACTGCTTTTGCCTCGACAGCGCGCATCGCCAGTGGCCCTTACGGTACCAGCCGCTCCGGGGAAGGAGCGGCTTCCCGCCTCAGATGAACTCGATCTTGTCGATACTGTAATATTTCTCGCCAGCAGGCACGATGACCTCGACGTCTTCACCGACCTGCTTGCCGATCAGCGCGCGGCCAATCGGGCTGTTGTAGGAGATCATGCCGGCCTTGGCGTCCGCCTCCGCCTGCCCCACGATCTGATAACGCACCGGCTTGTCGTCCTCGTCCAGCAGGGTCACGGTCGCGCCAAAAACGATCTTGTCGCCAGACAGCGTCTTCGGATCGATCACCTGCGCGCGCGACAGCTTGTCTTCCAGATCGGCGATCGACGCCTCAACCTGCCCCTGCCGTTCCTTGGCGGCATGATATTCCGCATTTTCGGAAAGGTCGCCATGCGCACGCGCTTCCTCGATCGCATCGACGATCTGGGGGCGTTCGGCCTTCAGGGTACGAAGCTGCTCGTTCAGCTTTTCATACCCGATGGCCAGCATCGGCATTTTTTCAACGGTCGCCATTGGCAAATCCCCAATAATTCCCTGTACCGGCCGCCGCGCGGCGATCCGGCCAAACTTCACCCCTGATTGGAAAAACCCAGAGACAAGATCAATGATAATAGGACTGCAGCGCCCTGACTTCAAGGGCGTGCGATCCCAGCGCCTCGATTGCATCCACAACGGCAAGGCTCGCCGCCGCCGTCGTATAGCCGGGTATCTTCATGCGCAGCGCGCTCGTGCGGATCGAATGGCTGTCCTTCAGCGACTGCCACCCTTCCGTGGTGTTGAAGATCATCGCGATGCCGCCATCGGTGATGCGGTCGACGATATGCGGCCTTCCCTGCGCCACCTTGTTGACCGTCTCCACGGCGATGCCATGCTCTTCCAGATAGCGCGCTGTGCCGCCGGTCGCGACAATATGAAAGCCAAGACGAGCTGCCTTTTTGACGGCAGGCAGGATTACCGGCTTGTCGCTGTCCTTTACCGAAACGAAGATCGCGCCCGATTGTGGAAGGGTGACACCTGCACCGAGCTGCGACTTGGCGAAGGCGGTCGCGAAATCCGCGTCGATGCCCATCACCTCGCCGGTTGATTTCATCTCCGGCGAAAGGACAGGATCCACGCCGGGGAAACGATTGAACGGGAAGACGGCCTCCTTGACCGCGATATGATCGATGCTCGTGCGGTCGATTTGCGGCAGATCCTTCAGCTTCTCGCCCGCCATCACCCGCGCCGCAATCTTGGCAATGGGCGAACCGATCGCCTTGGCGACGAACGGCACGGTGCGGCTGGCGCGCGGATTGACCTCGATCAGATACACTTCGCCTTCCTTTACGGCGAACTGCACGTTCATCAGGCCCCGCACCTTAAGCGCGCGGGCGAGCGCATCAGCCTGCCGCTCGATCTCGGCGATGATCTCGTCCGGCAGGCTGTAGGGCGGCAGCGAACAGGCGCTGTCGCCCGAATGGACGCCCGCTTCCTCGATGTGCTGGAGCACGCCCGCGACCACGACATCCTCGCCGTCGCACAGCGCATCGACATCCACCTCTATCGCATCGCGCAGATACTGGTCGATCAGGACCGGGGAATCGCCCGAGACCTGAACCGCGGTAGCGATATATTCCTCAAGCTGCGCCTGCCCGTCGACGATCTCCATCGCCCGGCCGCCCAACACATAGGAAGGCCGCATCAACACCGGATAGCCGATGCGGTTGGCGACGGCGATCGCCTCCTCGCGGCTGCGCGCGATGCCATTGGCGGGCTGTTTCAACTTGAGTTTCGTCACCAGCGCGGCGAAGCGCTCGCGATCCTCGGCCAGGTCGATCGCATCGGGCGAGGTACCGAGGATCGGGATGCCCGCATCCTCCAGCGCCTGCGCGAGCTTCAGCGGCGTCTGCCCGCCGAACTGCACGATCACGCCAACCAGTGTGCCGTTCGACATTTCGGTGTGCAGGATCTCCAGCACATCCTCGACCGTCAGCGGCTCGAAATAGAGCCGGTCTGACGTATCATAGTCCGTCGAAACCGTCTCCGGGTTGCAGTTGACCATGATCGTCTCATAACCGGCATCCTCCAGCGCGAAACAGGCATGGCAGCAGCAATAGTCGAACTCGATCCCCTGCCCGATCCGGTTCGGCCCGCCGCCAAGGATCACGACCTTCTTCCGGTCGGTGGGTGCGCTCTCGCATTCCGGCTCGCCGAAGCTCGGCGCCTCATAGGTCGAATACATATAGGGCGTTTTCGCCTCGAATTCCGCCGCGCAGGTGTCGATCCGCTTGTAGACCGGGCGCACACCCAGCTTGTGACGAAGCATACGCACCTCATATTCGGTGGTCGCTCCTGTCATTGCCTTCACCGCGTCATGGAGCAGGCCATGACCCTTGGCGGCCTGCGGCGCCTTCAGATGCGCCGATTGCAGCGCCAGCCAGCTCAGGCGGCTGTCGGCAAAGCCCATGGATTTCAGACGGCGCATGCCGGCGGCATCCTGCGGCAGGCCGTTTTCCAGCACCTCGCCCTCCGCCTCGACGATTTCGCGGATGCGCTCCAGGAACCAGGGGTCGAACTTCGCGACGGCGTGGATTTCCTCGACGCTCAACCCCTCGCGGAGCGCCTGCGCGGCGATCAGCAGCCGATCGGGCGTCGGCTGACCCAGCGCTGCGATGATTTCATCCTTGCTGGCCCCGACAAGATGATCGACGATATTGAAGCCCGAAAGCCCGGTTTCGAGGCCGCGCAGCGCCTTTTGCATGCTCTCGTGGATATTGCGGCCAATCGCCATCACCTCGCCAACCGACTTCATCGCCGTGCCTAGCAACGGTTGCGCGCCCTTGAACTTCTCGAAGGCGAAGCGCGGGATCTTCGTCACGACATAGTCGATGGTGGGCTCGAAACTGGCCGGCGTCGCGCCGGTGATGTCGTTCATGATCTCGTCGAGCGTGTAGCCGACCGCCAGTTTTGCTGCGACCTTGGCAATGGGGAAGCCCGTAGCCTTGGACGCGAGCGCAGAAGACCGCGACACGCGCGGGTTCATCTCAATGACGATCAGGCGGCCATCCTTCGGATTTACTGCGAACTGTACGTTCGAACCACCTGTTTCTACGCCAATTTCACGCAGCACCGCCAGAGAGGCGTTGCGCATGATCTGATATTCCTTGTCTGTCAGCGTCAGCGCGGGCGCGACCGTAATGGAATCGCCGGTGTGCACGCCCATCGGATCGACATTCTCGATCGAACATATGATGATGGCGTTGTCGTTGCGGTCGCGCACGACCTCCATCTCATATTCCTTCCAGCCGAGCAGCGATTCCTCGATCAACACTTCGGTCGTAGGCGAGGCATCGAGCCCGGAGGCGACGATGGCCATGAACTCGTCGCGATTATAGGCGACGCCGCCGCCCGTGCCGCCCATGGTAAAGCTTGGCCGGATGATCGCGGGCAAGCCGGTAAACTCCAGCGCGGCCATCGCCTCTTCCATGCTGTGCGCGATGCGACTGCGCGCGGATTCGAGCCCGATCTTGTCCATCGCCTCGCGAAACTTCAGCCGGTCCTCTGCCTTGTCGATGGCCTCGGCATCCGCGCCGATCATCTGCACCCCATATTTGGCGAGCGTGCCGTCGTTGAACAGCGCCAGCGCGGTGTTGAGCGCGGTCTGCCCGCCCATGGTCGGGAGAACGGCGTCCGGCCGCTCCTTCTCAATGATCTTGGCGACGATTTCCGGCGTGATTGGCTCGATATAGGTCGCGTCCGCCAGATCCGGATCGGTCATGATCGTCGCCGGGTTGGAGTTGACGAGAACGATGCGATAGCCCTCCTCCTTCAGCGCCTTCACCGCCTGCGTGCCCGAATAATCGAACTCGCACGCCTGACCGATTATGATCGGCCCCGCGCCAATGATGAGGATGGAGGAGATGTCAGTTCTTTTGGGCATTATTCGCTTGGGCCCCATTTGGCTTCGTTACGTTTGATCATTTCAGCTTGCGAAAAGGCTATACCAAGCATGGCGTTTCCATAATCGCCTCGCAAAAAGCGATACGAGATAGATTCCATCTTGTAATCATTTAACCCATTCAGGGGAGAGAATTTCAAAACTACATTTCCATTTTTATTTCTAAATTTCATAAACTCGATGCGAATATCCTGCGCATCCCGCTCAAGACGCGAACTAAATTCCGCAGAAGATTCGATAAATATCACTTTAGGCGCGTTTTCGCCGATTATCTCATAGGATGATTTCATCTTATGGCAATTTGAACCTTCAGGTATAGATCCAGACGATTGAAAATGACCGTCCATTTTTTTAATAGTTCCGAAAAAATCGGATGACTGATCCGATTCGATAGACTTCCGAAATTCATTTTCGTCGATAAACAATGTAAATCTTCCTACGTCGTTACCTTCAATTGTAACTTTCGAAATTTTCCATTTTCTATCTTTGGCAAGTGCCTCCAACGCTGAGATTTTTGAAGCCGTGGAAAATACTTCGTAGGCCTCGGGGCAGATGTCGACAGGAGCTGCGGCATCCATCACAATCCCCCCACAAACTTCTCGAACAGGTAGAAGCTGTCCTGCGGGCCGGGGCTGGCCTCCGGGTGATATTGCACGCCAAAGGCATTGCGGTCGGTGAAGGCGATGCCGCAGTTGGAGCCGTCGAACAGGCTCACATGCGTTTCCTTCACATTGTTCGGCAAGGTTGCCGCATCCACTGCGAAGCCATGGTTCATGCTGGTGATTTCCACCACGCCCTTTTCAAGATGCTTGACCGGATGGTTCGCGCCGCGATGGCCCTGATGCATCTTCACTGTCTTCGCGCCAGCGGCCAGCGCGAGCATCTGATGCCCCAGACAAATACCGAAGATCGGCATATCCTCATCGAGCAGACGCCGGATCACCGGCACGGCGTATTCGCCGGTCGCCGCCGGATCGCCCGGGCCGTTGGAAAGGAACACACCCGCCGGTTCCAGCGCCATGATATCCTCGAACGTCGCCTGCGCGGGCAGCACGGTGACGCGCGCGCCTGCCCTAACCAGCGAGCGGAAGATATTGTCCTTCGCGCCATAATCAATCGCGACGACATGCGGCGCATCCGCCTTCGCCGCCTCCAGATGATAACCGACACCCAACGCCCAGGCACCATCGCTCCACGGCCGCTGCGCGCCCGTCACTTCGACCGCGAGGTCCATGCCCTCCAGCCCCGGCCAGCCCTTCGCCTTCTCATGCAGCGCCTTGAGATCGAATTTCCCGTCCGGGTCATGCGCGATCACCGCATTGGGGGCGCCCTGCATCCTGATCCTGCGCGTAAGCGCGCGCGTATCGATCCCCGAAAGCCCGATCCGCCCGTTCGCCTTCATCCATTCGTCGAACGGCAGGACATTGCGGAAACTGCTGGGCGCGGTCACGTCCTCGCGCACGATACAGCCCAGCGCGGCGGGCTTTTCCCTCTCCACATCCTCCGGGTTGGTGCCGACGTTGCCAATGTGCGGGAAGGTGAAGGTGATGATCTGCCCGGCATAGCTCGGGTCGGTCATGATCTCCTGATATCCGGTGATCGATGTGTTGAAGCACACCTCGCCCACCGCATCGCCGGTCGCGCCGAAACCGCGCCCGAACACGACCGTGCCGTCCGCCAAAACCAATACCCCCGTCGCTCCCTTAGGCACGGTCGGGTATTTGGCGCTCGCCATTGGCATGGTTCCTTTGTTCTGCTTTTGCGAAAAACCGCGCTTCTGTCTCAAGATGCGCAGGCTAAACGGCCGGGTCACTATGCCCTTGGGGCCGTGCGGTCAATGACTGTTAAAAATTGTTTTCGCCGCTATATCTGTCTCTTTCCCGAAACAGGCTTGAAGGATTCGCCCCGTCATGATTCGTGACGCACTCAAATCCGCGCAAATCGAGGCGATGAAGGGCGGCGACAAGGACCGACTCGCCGCCGTCCGCCTGATCCTCGCCAAGATCAAGGATCGCGATATCGAACTGCGCACCGCATCGCAGGTACCCGAAGACGACGCGATCGTCGTCGATGTGCTGCAGAAGATGGTGAAGCAGCGCCGCGAGTCGATACAGATGTACGAGGCAGGTGGCCGCGCCGAACTCGCCGCCAAGGAACAGCAGGAACTCGACGTGATCGAGAGCTTCCTGCCGCGCCAGATGAGCGAGGACGAGACGAAGGCAGCCATCGAGGCGATCAAGGCCGAAACCGGCGCCTCTACCGTGAAGGACATGGGCAAGGTGATGGCGCTGCTGAAGGAACGTCACGGCACCGTCATCGACATGAGCAAGGCGTCGGGCCTCGTAAAGGCTTCGCTCGCGTAAAATGTCCACGGTTTTGCGCCGGATCGCGGCGCATTGCCGCTTGAATTGCGTGCGACTCGAGCGTAGTCAGGTATAATATCGCGATGTCACTCTCGCCCCAGTTCCTGGATGAGTTGCGCGCACGCACCACATTGTCGACGCTGGTCGGCAAGAGCGTGAAGGTGCAGAAGGCGGGACGCGAGTACAAGGCGTGCTGCCCCTTCCACAACGAGAAGACGCCCAGCTTCACGATCAACGACGAAAAAGGCTTCTACCACTGCTTCGGTTGCGGCGCGCATGGCGACGCGATCCGGTGGATGACCGATCATCGGGGTCTGCCCTTCATCGACGCGGTGAAGGAACTGGCGGATGCGGCGGGCATGGAGATGCCCGCGCCCGATCCCCGCGCGGCGAGGCAGGCGGAGGCCGCGCGCGGCCTTCACGACGCGATGCAGGCTGCGCGGGACTGGTTCGAGGCGCAACTGGGCGGAATCGACGGTGCGGAGGCCCGTGCCTATCTTCAGCAGCGCGGCATATCGGACGCGACCCGCCGTGCCTTCGGCTTCGGCTTCGCGCCAGACAGCCGGGGCAAGCTCAAGACCGCGCTGAAGGACTTCCCGGCCGAAATGCTGATCGAGGCGGGCCTGCTGATCCAGCCTGAAGACAGGGGCCGCGACCCCTATGACCGCTTCCGCGGCCGCCTGATGATCCCGATCCGCGACAATCGCGGACGCGTGATCGCCTTTGGGGGCCGCATTCTGGGATCCGGCGAACCCAAATATCTGAACTCCCCCGACACGCCGCTCTTCGACAAGGGGCGCACGCTCTACAATCTCGACAAGGCGCTCGCCGCGTCACGTCACGCGGGACGTGTCATCGTGGTCGAGGGTTATATGGATGTGATCGCGCTTGCCCAGGCGGGCATCCACGAATGCGTCGCGCCGCTCGGCACCGCGCTCACCGAGCATCAGATCGAACGGCTCTGGAAAATGGCGGAGGTCCCCATCCTCTGCTTCGATGGCGACAGCGCCGGGCAGAAGGCGGCGGATCGCGCCGCCGTGCGCGCCCTTCCCCTGCTCCGCCCCGGCCACAGCCTCGATTTCGTGACGCTTCCCGGCGGGATGGACCCGGACGACCTCATAAAGGCGAAGGGCGCGGCCGGCTTCGAGACCTGCCTTGCGTCCTCGGCCCCGCTGATCGAGCAGGTCTGGCGGATGGAACGCAACGCCGCGCCGGTCGCCACGCCCGAGGCGCGCGCGGGTCTTCAGCAGCGACTGCGCGAGCATGGCACTGTGATAGCGGACGAGCTCGTCCGCCGCGAATATGACCGCGCGTTCAAGGACCGCTTCTGGAGCGAGTTCGGCTGGAAGCCGCAGGAGCGCAGCGCAGTGCGCGGTTTCATCGCCCGCTCGCGGGAGGAAATCCGGTCCGATCTCGGCAATATGGGCCAACGTATCGAGCGCATGATGATGCGCGCGATCCTGCTCGGCCTGTCCCGGCATCCGACGGTGCTTTACAGCCATCGCGAACAAATCGGCAGCCTGACGATGCCGACGCCCGCGCTTCAGGACTGGTCGGCCCTGCTCATCCGCGCGACTTTTGAGCGTACCGCCCTTGAAGAGAGCCTGATCGACGCCATATTGCAGGATGCATCGCTGCCAGAGCCCGAGCGCCGAAACATCGCGCATGACTTGCGCTTTTCCTTCTTCCGGGCCGGAGCAGACCGAGCAGTCGCGGAAAATGACTTGGGCGAAGTCATCAATATATTGTTGTTCGAGCAGGAATATTCACCAAAGCTTGAACGATTGACGGCAGAGCTCTATGCGCGTGGCGACGAAGACGGATTGGACGAGGCCCTTTGGCAGCAGCATCTCGACCTGATCGCTTACAAGCGGCGCAATGATGAGCGGCTGAGGGAACTCAAGGCGAATATCGAGGAACAGTTGATGGCCGCGTGACGGCCTCATTGATAACAAGGCGGACGAATGGCGAGCAAGTCAGGCAAGACAACGGGCGAAGAGACAGAAGGCGGCGACGCGCCGCTGCTCGATCTCAACGAGGCATCGGTCAAGAAGCTGATCGCGAGGGCGACGAAGCGTGGCTACATCACTTATGATGAGCTGAACGCTGCCCTGCCGCAGGACCAGATGTCTTCCGAGCAGATCGAGGATGTCATGTCCGCGCTCAACGATATGGGCGTCAACATCGTCGAGAACGAGGAAGCCGGCGAGGAAGGCGACGACAATCGCGACGACGAGGTCGAAGCGATCGATTCCGGCGACGATGAAGGCGACGGCGGCGAAAAGATCACTACGGAAAAGAAGAAGGAAACCGTCGACCGCACGGACGACCCTGTGCGCATGTACCTGCGCGAAATGGGCGCGGTCGAACTGTTGTCGCGCGAGGGCGAGATCGCCATCGCGAAGCGCATCGAGGCCGGTCGCGACACCATGATCCTGGGCCTGTGCGAGAGCCCCACCACCTTCCACGCGATCATCGAATGGTCGACCGCGCTCAACAATGGCGAGATGCAGCTTCGCGAGATCCTCGATCTCGATGCGATGCTTTCCAAGGATCCGGCGCCTGAAAGTCTGACCGACGAAGGTGAGGACGACGACGGCGAAATTTCGGAGAAAACTGCGGGCCCCAGCTTCAAGGATGAGGATGAGGTCGAGGAAGAGCCGGAGAACGAAGACGAGGACGAAGAGTCCATGGTCGAGCGGCGCGCGCGGCGCGTCGAGGAAGAAGACGAAGACGACAACACCCTCTCCCTCGCCCAGATGGAAGAGACGCTTAAGCCGATGGCCCTGGAGAAGTTCGCCGCCATCACGTCGATCTTCCATCGTTTCGCCAAGGCGCAAGCGGCGCGACTGGACGCGATGGCGACCGGCGGCGCAATCGGCGCAAAGGCTGAAGACCAGTATCAGCAACTGCGCGAAGACCTGACCGCAGAGGTCGAAAGCGTGCAGTTCCACCAGCAGAAGATCGAATATCTGGTCGATCAGCTTTACAGCTACAACCGGCGCCTCACGACGCTGGGCGGCCAGATGCTGCGCCTGGCCGAGCGGCACAAGGTGAACCGCCGCGATTTCCTCGAAAATTACGTGAACCACGAACTTGACGAGGGATGGCTTGAGAAGGTCGCCGGCCTCGACAAGAAATGGGCCGCCTTTGCGACAGGTGAAGCGCGCGCAGTGGATCGCATCCGCGCCGAAGTCGCCGAGATCGCGCAGGCAACGGGCATGTCGCTCAGCGAATTCCGCCGTATCGTAAACATGGTGCAGAAGGGCGAGCGCGAGGCGCGCATCGCCAAGAAGGAAATGGTGGAAGCGAACCTTCGCCTCGTCATTTCCATCGCGAAGAAATATACGAACCGCGGCCTGCAATTCCTTGATCTTATTCAGGAAGGCAATATCGGCCTGATGAAGGCGGTCGACAAGTT
>JBFXHW010000056.1:0-12155 GCA_050176605.1 Sphingobium sp.
GACTTCATCCGGCTCATCTGCTCGAAGTTCGATTCAAACGATCCAAGCCATGCCATGGTCCGACAGATCATGGAGCAGACATTTGGCCCTGCGTTGTTGCCGGTTCCGATCCTTGAAAGCGCTGAAATCAGCCACGCTGCCCTTCGCATGATGACGGTTTACGAGCTTGACCGGCCGATCGGTACGCCACGGACGCACAAGCGATGCCGTGCCAATCTTGATGAGGCCATGGCTCAGGTCGAGGCTTTGGTTCGCCGGGGATGGGGCGTCGCCGCACCAGCGACCGCGCAGGAGGTGGTCAATGCATAGCGGGGCGGCATCGACCTTTCGGGAACGCGCTCTAGGAGGGGCATGCTGATGGCACGGAAGCAAAGTGACTACTTGGCCGGACTCTTGGCCGACGAGACCCCGACTGATGCCAACGACGCCCCTGCGCTTCCGTTGAAGGAAGACGCAATTCCGGCCACGGCCGCGCAATCTCGACCAGCCAATCGGGCTGGATTGAGTTTGCTTGGACGCGAAAGTGCGCTTGCGCGTGTCGCTTCGGGAGAGGTCAAACAGGTCACCCAGCTTCAGCTTGATCCAGCTCGAGTCCGGCTCTGGGCCGGCAATGCGCGAAACCAGGCTCGCCTGTCGGAAGCAGTCGTTCGAGACCTGATCGATTCGATTCTCGCTGAAGGCGGCCAGAAGGTGCCCGTAGTGGTCCGCCACCTTTCTGGCGATCCTGATTACGACTACGAGGTCATCGCGGGGACGCGGCGGCATTTTGCGATCAGCTGGCTGCGCGCGAACAGCTACCCGGACATGAAGCTTCTCGCACAGGTCGCCGATCTGGATGATGAAGCTGCATTTCGCCTCGCCGATCTGGAGAACCGGGCCCGAAAGGATGTTTCGGACATCGAACGCGCCCGCAATTATGCAGCAGCCCTCGAGGCTCACTACGGCGGCAAGGCCGTTCGAATGGCGGAGCGCTTGAAGGTTTCAAAAGGCTGGCTGTCCAAGATGCTGAAGGCTGCCGCGATCCCTGACGAGGTATTGGCGGCGTTTGCTGATCTCGGCGAGCTTACCCTGAACCCTGCCTACGCACTCGCGACTGCTCTCGATGATCCAGCCCGGGCAGAGGCAATCCGCGAAGAAGCCGCGGTCATTGCCAAAGAGAACTCAACAGCCCACTCGAGCGACGCCGCTACCCTGCCCGGCAGCCTTGTTTTCAAACGCCTCATGGCTGCAAAGTCGTCTCGACCGATCGCGGCCAAAAATCTGGACATGCAAGTTCCCGGGCGATTTGGACGACCAATTCTGACTTTGAAGTCCGTCAATCGGCAGGGAGTGACACTGCATCTGCCCACAGGTGCTGGCGCTGATGACAAGCAGCTTCAGGAAGCCCTCCAGTCGGTTCTCGACATGCTGCGGGAGAATGGAGTTTCACTGGCTTGACCCCCCTCCCCCTACCTTCCTCGAAAAGTTTCCTCGAGGAAACTTTGTCATGAGCAAGCCAGTCGAAGGTCCGGTTGGCAAGGCCAACCGCCGTGCAATCAACGAGCAGTTCGACCTCTTTCTCCCCTACATCGTCGATCTTCCTTTGCGAGACCAACGGGAGATGATGGAACGTCCGTTCTTCAGTTTGGCGAAAACGAAACGGACAAAGCCAATCGAGTATTCCTCGCCCGACGGCAAGCTCTGGGTCAATGTCTCAGCAAACCCAAGCTACGGCATGGCGACAATCTGGGACGCCGACATCCTCATCTATTGCGCATCGATGCTCGCGGACATCCAAAGACGTGGGATCAACGATGTTCCACGCACTCTGCACATCATGCCCTACGACCTCCTCAGGGCGATAGGCCGACCTACTACGGGCCGCGCATACGAACTTTTGGGACAGGCGCTCGACAGGCTCGTAGCCACAACTGTGAAGACGAATATCCGTGCGGAAAACCGGCGCGAAGCGACATTCAGCTGGCTTGATGGGTGGACCCAACTTGTCGACGAGCGCACGGAGCGATCACGCGGCATGACTTTGGAGCTTTCAAACTGGTTCTGGGAAGGCGTGCTGATGAAGGGAGGCGTTCTCTCCATTGATCGTGCCTACTTTGACATCACAGGCGGCCGCGAACGCTGGCTCTACAAGGTAGCGCGAAAGCATGCCGGAGGAGCCGGGGAGGGGGGCTTCGCAATTTCCATGCCCACTCTCTTCGATAAGAGCGGCGCAGAGGGCGAGTATCGTCGGTTCAAATTCGAGATCCTGAAGTTGGTCGAGCGGAACGGCCTACCGGGATATGATCTGATCCTGGAGATGGCACAGAATGGCGGAGAGCCTGCCATTCGAATGCGGCGCAACGATTCAAAACTCGACATTGCGATCGGGACCGTTTCCGAGCAGCTTCCTCGTTCCGATCCAGCAAAGGTTTCCTCCAGGAAACTTCCCGCACAGCACAACTCAGAAGCCGTCCAAAAGGCCAGTGAAGCACCGCCTAGCGAACCCCTGTTTGATGCCAGCAAGCTAATTCGAAAATCGGTTGCGGGCCTCTCAGATGCTGCAAACCGAGGCTTCATAGCCGACGAGACGATTACACTGCTTCGGAACGAATGCCCGGGCTGGGATCTGTACGCTCTGCACGCTGACTTCGAAACATGGGTGGCCGGCGCCGCCGAACGGACTCCGGCTAACTGGCAGCGCGCTTTTATTGGTTGGGTGCGGCGCCATCATGAGAAGCATCGCCACGAGTTGAGGGGCGTTTGAGGCGTCGGGTCTAACTCTCAATTGGTCGCCTTTGTTTCGTGGAAATTTTTGGCAAACCACTTCCACAGCATTTTAATCGGCAAGCCGTTCCCGTTGTGTCGTGCCACGCAGTCCATCGGCCTTCTGATCGGCGAGCCGGAGATCGTTTTGAAGGAGTTCGACTCGGGCTGGCCCGAAAGTGATTCAATCCCCCATCGTCACTTAGCGATCTTGCCGATCGATCGACACATTGGGAACACCAATCGTTCATCCATCGATCCTTCAGGAACGCATTGCCGACACTTCGGGAACTCTAATCTCGGCACATCAGGAACGCTTCGTCGACCCTTCAGGAACGAGCGATCAAGTGCGACTCGTGGAGTTCCGCCCGTTTCGGGCACAATGGTGTGCGCTTAACTATCTAACATATATATGAAACCCTCTAACCCAGTCAGGAGGTTTCAATTTGAATTGGGATGAATTGAAGGCCCAATCCGAAGAGGTCGCATGACAATGATCCCCCATTCCCTCACGCACAATCACAATATGGTACATATCATGAACACGCCGAATCAATGAGTTCAAAGACCAACCGGAGATCTTTGACGCCATCCCACACCTCAATTCGCCAATCTCCAAAGATCGCGGTTCAGCTAGCCAGCAACGGAGGAGGGGAGAGGGGCTTTCTTCATCGGCTATGTCCCTCGTCCGCAACAGACCCACCGATGAACTCCGATCCCTGGTTCGCCGCCTGGGAGGCACTTGGCACGACGATACGGCCATGTGCCAATGCCCAGCCCATGCCGACAGAACTCCGTCGTTGGCGGTCCGCCAGGGAGATAGAGGCATCCTCGTCACGTGCCACGCCGGGTGCGATTCACGCGACGTCATGCGAGAGCTGGCCCGCCTCGCACGCATACCCACTTTCACGCCTGCAATGGTACAACGCAGTGCGCCAGATCGGGGCGCGCCACACCTCGCGATCTGGCGCAGCGCCAAGCCGGTCGAAGGAACGCTGGCTGAGCGCTATGTCCGGGATGCGCGCGGCATCCAAGCTACGCTCACCGACATTCGCTTTCACGAGCGATGCCCGCGAGGGCGGGGCGCTCTGGCAGTGTTTGAGCCCGCCCTCCTGGTCGGCATGCGGCGGGCAGGGGAGATTGCGGCAATCCAGCGCATCTTCCTCGATCCGCGAACCGCAGCCTACACCGCCAAGCTCACGCTGGGCTCTTGTATCGGCGCAGCCTGGACCAACGGCCCGCCAGCCACGACAATCGGGATCTGCGAAGGGTTCGAGACTGCGGCTGCCTATACTTCGCTCACCGGCATCAAGGCCTGGGCGACCATGGGCGCCAAGCGGTTCCACCAGCTGACCATACCCACGAGCGCCGAGGCAGTAATCCTCTTGGCCGACAACGACGCCGAAGGCCGGCGGGCAGAGAGCCGCGCGCGCGAGGCCTATGCGCGTCCGGGTCTCACGATCCTTACTGAGTGGCCGCCGGGCGGGGCGAATGACTGGGCGCAGCTCCTGAAGCGGTGAGGGGAGGGGGATCGGAAAGGACGCGGCCTGAGCGGCCGAGCACCTGACCATTTCGAAAGAACCGCCCTCATGACCACGACCGCAACACGCGCCCAAGCCATTCTTGCTGCCGCCCGAACGCTCGCCGCAAAGCTACTTCTGGCCATTCCAATCGACCGCGCCGCGCTCAGCGAGGCGATGCGCGAGGCCGCAGGTGGCAGAGATGCCGACGGTGCCTGGCAACAACGCGACAGCTTCGAGGCGCTGGAAGTGGCGCTTTCGCTCACCGGTCCTGAACTGACGCGCACCGGTGACATCGCTGCGAGCATCGGCACGCTTGAAGCGCTCACCAAGGAACTGCCGACGCATACCGTGCGCAGCGAGGACCAGCTTGCGTTCCAGCAATTCTCGACCCCGCCGGCGCTTGCACTGCTCGCGGTCCATCTCGCACGGCTGCAACCTGACGACGTGCTGCTCGAACCGAGCGCGGGCACCGGTATTCTGGCATCGCTGGCGCGCGCTCACGTGGCAAAACTCATTCTCAACGAGCTTGAGCCGACCAGGGCCGACCTGCTCGAAGGCATCTACCCCGATGTCCCGGTCACTCGCCACGACGGCGCCAAGCTTAGCGCGCTCCTCGCCGGAACAGAGCGGCCGAGCGTCATCCTGATGAATCCGCCGTTTTCGGTATCGCAATCGCGGGGTGACGACCCCAACACCGCCGCCCGGCATCTGCGCGCGGCGCTCGATCACCTGCGCCCCGGCGGTCGGATCGTCGCGATCATGCCCGATTGGTTCTCGCCGTCGGCAAGGAGCGGCGAGGTCTTTCGCCATACGCTGGAAGGCGCCCGGGTGACGCTGTCGCTCCGGCTCGACAAAGGGGCCTATGCCAAACACGGCACGGGGATCGCGGTCCGCATGCTCGTGATTGACAAGGTGGCCGGCGAAACCTCTGGATCGACGATCAACCGCCAGACCCCGAGCGAACTGCTTGCGGCGATCCCCGCGCCGCCGCCAAGGACCGAACTTCGCTGTGCGCCGGTGACTGCGACGCCGCGGACCGGCAAGCTGGGGTTCTTTCGCTCGCTGAAGAGCGCGCCCGCGCGGCCGGTGGTCATCCGCGCTGCGCAGACCAACGAGGTCAAACCTGTCGCTTACCAGGTGCTGGGCGAAGCCGCGCCGATGGGCGAGCAGCGCGGGGTCTATGCCGACTACCGGCCTTCTCGGCTCATTCTGCCCGATGCGGGCGAGCATCCGACCCATCTCGTCGAGTCCGCCGCCATGGCCTCGATTGCTGCGCCCCGGCCAAGTTACGTGCCCATGCTGCCCGAGCGCACGGTGACCGCCCGGATGCTGTCGGCCGCCCAGCTCGAAACTGTGATCTACGCTGGCGAAGCCTGGAGCCGCGACCTCCACGGCCGCTTCAGCCATCCGCCAAGCGAGGTTGCACTCAAGGAGGACCCCGACGGCAAACTCTACCGCACCGGCTTCTTCCTTGGCGATGGAACCGGGGCAGGGAAGGGGAGGCAGGCCGCCGCCTGCATCCTCGACCAGTGGCTGCGCGGTCATCGCCGCCATATCTGGATTTCGAAGAACGCACCGTTGCTTGAGGACGCGCAGCGCGACTGGACCGCGATCGGCGGGCTTCCCTCGGACATTCTCGAACTTTCGCGCTGGAAGATCGGCGAGGAGATAACCGCGCCCGAAGGCATACTGTTCGTGCCCTATGGGACGCTGCGAAGTTCACGGGTCGAGGATACCCGGCTCGACCAGATCGTGCGCTGGGCAGGTGCTGACTTCGAGGGCGTGATCGTGTTCGACGAAGCCCACGAGATGGGGGGCGTTGCCGGCGGGGAAGGGGCACTGGGTCAAAAGGAGGGCTCGCTCCAGGGAGTCGCCGGGGTGCTGCTGCAGAACACCTTGCCGCGCGCCCGGGTGCTCTACGCGTCGGCGACCGGCGCGTCGGACGTTAACAACCTCGCCTATGCGGTTCGGCTTGGCCTCTGGGGGCCGGGCACCGCCTTTGCCTCGCGCGAGCAGTTCATCAGCGAAATCCGCGACGGCGGAATCGCAGCGATGGAACTGGTGGCGCGCGACCTCAAGGCATCCGGCCTCTATCTCGCCCGCGCGCTGAGCTTCGCCGGCATCGAATACGACATCCTCCGCCACGATCTCACTCCTGACCAGATCGCGATCTACGACAAGTATTCGGAAGCCTGGACCATCATCCACCAGAACCTTGAGTCCGCGCTCGAGATCACCGGCGTCGTCGATCCCCTCGAGAACCGCACCCTCAACAGCGGAGCGAAGGCCGCCGCGCGCAGCCGGTTCGAGGGCACCAAGCAGCGCTTCTTCGCGCAAGTGCTGCTCTCGCTGAAACTGCCCTCGATCTACCCGGCGATCGACGCGCATTTGGCCCAGGACGAAAGCGTGGTCGTCCAACTGGTCAGCACCGCGGAATCCATCCTCAACCGGAGGCTGAACGAACTCGATCCCGAGGAGCGCGAGGCGCTCGACCTCGATTTGTCGCCGAGGGAGGCGATTTGCGACTACCTCAACCGGGCTTTCCCGACCCGGCAGATGGAGGAGTACGTCGATGAGCTCGGCGATGTGCGCTCGCGGCCGATGTGGGACCAGGCCGGCAATCCGGTCATCAACCCCCAGGCCGAAGCCGCGCGCGATGAGCTCCTCGAACACATTTGCGCCATGCCACCGATTCCGACCGCACTCGACGCACTTCTCGAGCACTACGGGGTGTCGGCCGTTGCCGAGGTCACCGGGCGCACCAAGCGGCTGATCCGCGACGGGACCGGCCAGCAGCGTCTCGAAAGCCGCTCGGGGCGGACCAACCTGGCCGAGACGACTGCGTTCATGTCCGGTGCCAAGCGCATCCTCGTCTTCTCCGACGCCGGCGGCACCGGGCGCAGCTATCACGCCAGTCTCGATGCGCAGAACCAGCAGCGCCGCGTCCACTTCCTGCTCGAGCCGGGTTGGCGCGCCGACCGCGCGATCCAGGGCCTTGGCCGCACGCACCGGACGCATCAGGCCTGCCCGCCGCTGTTCCGCCCGGTCACCACCGACTGCAAGGGCGAAGCGCGCTTCACCAGCACCATCGCGCGGCGCCTTGATGCCTTGGGTGCGCTGACCCGCGGGCAGCGCCAGACCGGCGGGCAGGGGATGTTCGATGCCGCCGACAACCTTGAAAGCATCTACGCCAAGCATGCCCTGCACGACTGGTACGGCCTCCTGGCGACGGGAAAGCTGAAGAGCACGACGCTTGGCGAGTTCCAGACAATGAGCGGTCTTGAACTGACCGATCAGGACGGAATCCTGCGCGAGGACCTGCCGCCGATCCAGCGCTGGCTCAATCGCATTCTCGCGATGAAGATCGCGGTGCAGAACGCGATCTTCGACGAGTTCCTCACCCTTGTCGAAACCCGCGTTGCCGCTGCCAAGGAAGCCGGCACCTTCGATATCGGGGTCGAGACAATTGCGGTCGAGCGCTGCGAGGTCCTGTCCGACACCGTGATCCGCACCGACCCGGTCACTGGCGCGACATCGCACCTGCTCGAGCTATCGCTGACCCAGCGCCGCAAGCTCCTGGGCCTTGAACGGGTCATGACCATTGCGGGTTATGAGGCAGCTCCCCGCTATCTGCTCAATGCCAAGTCCGGCAAGGTCGCGCTGTGCATCGCTGCGCCTTCGCACATGGACGAGGAGGGCAATTACATCCGCCGCCTCGAGTTCGTCCGTCCCTTGCGCAGCGAATATGTTCTCGCCGACCGTCTCGCCGAGACCGCCTGGGAGGAGATTGCCGAGACGGACTTCCGGGAACGCTGGCAAACCGAATACGCCGCGGATGAGAACCAGCTCGTCACCGAGACGGTCTATCTTGCGACCGGCTTGTTGCTGCCGATCTGGGGCGCGCTTCCCAAGGAGGACCTCACCGTCAACCGCATCGTCGATACGACCGGCGCGTCCTGGCTTGGCCGCCACGTTCACCATCTCTACGTCGATGCCACGCTCGAACGTCTGGGGGTCAGCCGCAAGGCCCAGACCGATCCCGCCAAGATTGCCAGCGCTATTCTCGGCGGCGGCACCTGGAAAGCGCCGCATCCGCTCAATTTTACGGTCCGGACGTCCCGCGTGAACGGCGCACGGCGGATCGAAATCATCGGCGCGGAGCCAGCGCGCATTCCCGAGCTCAAGGCCAGGGGCTGCTTCACCGAGATCATCGCTTACAAGACGCGGGTGTTCGTGCCGCTGGACGCTGCGGAAGCGATCATCGCCGGCATTGCCGGGACGGCTTGAACTGCCTCCTATTTAACATCCCTGCTGCCAGATCACGCGGACAAATTGGGATGAGGCAGCTGTCGGGTTTTGTCACTAGCAAACAGTTACTCCGGACACGACACCGAAGCCGGCATCAAAAGCACGCCTGGCCCCAATGACTTAGCCGACGTTCACTGCGCCTGCGAGGCCATCTTGTGAGCTCCCCTTCCTTCCCCGACACGGAACTACCAAGGTTGGGACTTTGCTACCATTTACGGGTTGGCCAACGGATGACAGGTTCGGCCGATAGCGGACGACCTTGATCTGCAAGGTTCCTGCTTCTCGTAACGGTCAGGCTAAATGGGTGTCCCCGTCCAGTGTTTCCTGTATCAGCGTAATGAACCTGCGGCGGGTTCGCTCGGAAACGGCGCCGGCGGGCAGTTGGCGCGCGTAAATCAGGAAACCAGTGGCCAACATCGTCAATTCCAGCGCCCGAGCCTCGGCGTCTGGCGGACCGAGTTTTTCTGCCAGCGCGGGCACGATCTGATCGACCAATATCCGGGTGGTGATTGCACGTGCCTCCGGATCGCCGATCGACAGGATCACCATAGTCGGCAAGGTGATGTCACCTCCGCCTGAGACATAATCGATCATCGCTCTCGCCAGGTCGTCCATCGGCGCATCCATGGCGCGGTTGGACGCCATCGCGGCAAGGAGCGCGGCTTCGAACAGTTCCGCCTTCGATCCGAAATGCTGCGGAACCAGCGACACTGCGACATCCGCCGCCTGCGCAATGTCGCGCAGGCGAGTGTGAGTGTAGCCTTGACACGCGAACGACTGCTGGGCTGCCTGCACGATGCGCGCCTTGGTCTGGCTGGCATTGCGGCGCTTGCGTTGCCGCGCATCGGGAGTGGCGGGATCGGACATGGGCGTTGCAATCCTAGCCAGACCGGCAGTTGACAGCCAAGTGGACCACATCATAACTGAACCGGCGTTCAGAACAAGAATCGATGGGAGGTGGCGATGTCCGCAGTCGGTAGCTGGAAAGTCTCCATGACGACGGCGATGGGTCCGCAGGACATGCAGATCGACATTCTCAGTCAGGACGCAGGGCATTTCGCCGGGCGGATCACCAGCCCCCTCGGGAACTTCGACATTTCCGGAAGCGTCACCAGCAATACGCTTCGCTGGGAGATGAAAGCCAAGAAGCCGATGCCGATTACGGTGACCTTCGTGGTCGAGGTATCGGACGACACTATGCGCGGCACCGCCAAGCTGGGTATGCTCGGCAAGTCGGTCGTCACGGGCCAGCGGATCGCAAGGGAGATTCGGGAGCCAGCCGAACGTGTGCGCGATCTCGACGACATCGGCGAAGTAACTGAGGATTTTGTCGATCCGCGCTTCGCGGAGCCATATGTCGCGGTTGACGAGATGCGGACCGAGCCCGTGCCGCACCGTTACGTGCACGGCGGCTTTACCGGCACGGACGCGCGGTTTTCCTTCTATTTCCCGCCTCCGGCGCAATACCAGGGCCGGTTTTTCCACAACACCTACCCCATGATCACCGACGCTGACGTCGGGCCGTTTCCCATCCAGTTCGAAGTGGCAGTGGGCGACATTGGCTTCACCATCGATAGCGGCGCCTACTACGTCCAGACCAACCTCGGCGGTGCGGACCGTGCCCCGCCTGCCGATCCAGCCATCGCCGCTTACCGGGTCAACGCGGCGGCGGCGAAATATTCGCGCGTGGTGGCCAGCGAGTACTATGGCGCACATCGGCCGTACGGCTACCTCTTCGGTGGCAGCGGCGGTTCGTATCAGGTGATCGGCAGCGCGGAGAACACGCAGGGCGTATGGGACGGATTTCTGCCCTATGTGATCGGCTCGCCGCATTCGATCCCCAGCATGTTCACCGTCCGCCAGCATGCGTTGCGGGTGCTGCGTGCGGGCAGCAAGTCCGCCGGGATCATCGACGCACTGGACCCGGGTGGCAGCGGCGATCCCTATGCCGGGCTGAACGCGGCGGAATGTGCAGCGCTGCGCGAGGCGATGCTTCTCGGATATCCGCTTCGCGGGTGGTGGAATCACGAAGTGCTGACCAGCGGGTATTTCACGAACGTGGCGCCTCTAGTGCCAATGCTCGACCCGAGCTACCTTGATGATTTCTGGAGCAAGCCTGGCTATCTCGGGCATGACGACCCTGCGCTGCAATCGGCGCGCTTCCAATTCGATACCGTCGTGGCGGCCACGCCCCAACTGGACGTGACCGACCGTCATGCACGGCACGTGGTTCTGGACGCGGTCCCGCAGCGGGACTTCGCCGACGCACACCTTGGGGTCCTGTCAGGCAAAGCGGCGGGCAGCAGCCTCCCGATCGCATGGATCGATGGCAACACCTTGGGCTTCGCTTTTGCATCGGATCACTCGGTAATCGAGCGCCTGAGTCCGGGCGACAGGGTCAGGATCGACAACAGCTGGACATTGGCGCTGCAGACCTATCATCGCCATCAGGTGCCGCCGTCCGACGAATTTTACGGCTGGAACCAGTTCCGAGGAGCGGACGGGCAGCCGATCTATCCGCAGCGAGAGATCCTCATCGGCCCGATCGGCGCCGGTGCCACTGCGGGTACCGTCCCGGAAGGCAACATACGCGGCAAGATGCTGGTGCTGGAATGCACCGCCGACATAGATGCGCTGCCCTGGCAGGCGGATTGGTACCGCACGCAGGTGAAAAAGGCACTGGGAGAGCGGTTCGAAAACGACTTCGCGATCTGGTTCATCGACAATGCCCAGCACGAAAATCCGCTGACGCCGGCAGCGCATGCAAACACGGTTAGCTTTGCCGGGGCGCTTCAGCAGGGCCTGCGGGATCTGGCAGCCTGGGTCGAACGGGGGGAGCGGCCGGCCGATACCAGATATAGCGTGGTCGACAGCCAGATTGTCCTGCCGGACGACGCCAGTGACCGCGGCGGCATCCAGCCTGTCCTCCGACTCACGGCGAACGATGGCCTTCGGGCGGAGGTCGCCGTAGGCGAGGTGGTTCGCTTCGTGGGGGAAATCAGTGCGCCATCGGGCATGGGTGCGGTGGTTGATGCTGAATGGGACTTTGAGGGACTGGGAGACTACCCGTACAGGTCCGATATCACTGCGCCGCAAGCGACGGTCCGGTTGTTGGCCGAGCACGCTTACGCTCGACCGGGCACATATTTCCCCGTGTTACGCGCAGCAACACACCGGGACGGCGTGGCTGACACGCGCTATGCCCGGGTGCAGAACCTCGCGCGCGTCAGGGTCGTCGTCCGACCGTGATCGCGGGAACTTGCTGTGCACAAGCCTTTGCACAACAGCGGCGCCACAACTGCCCGAAGCGGCCGTAGCTGGGGTCGGTCAGATGAGCAAACGGCTGGTAAAGGAAGATTGCTGGAGAAGCGGAATTCGGCGACGCCGACGCTTCTGCTCATAGGGTCGGGCATTTGCCAATGTCAGCTTGTGGACACAGGGGCCTCACAAGCGCCCGGTGCCTAATGACGTCGATTGGTCGCGAGCTGACGCGAAGGCCAAACCACTGGAACGAAAATCGGGGCAGTCCGGCTGCTGCCAATTCTCCGCCGTGAGGCATAAACCTACAATTTATGCCTCACG
>JBFXHW010000057.1:0-12134 GCA_050176605.1 Sphingobium sp.
CTGGGCAACGCGGCCTGTGTACCGGTTCGGCGCATGACCGCGTCAACCCGCGCAAGGATTACGTTTCGCGCTTCGGGTTTGACGATATAATCGTCGGCCCCCGCATTGAGTGCTTCTGCTATGTCCTTCTTTTCGGATCGGCTGGTCAGCATGATGACCGGCGGGCATGAATTAATGCTGCTGCGTATCCAGCGGAGCAACTCAAGACCGCTCATGCCGGGCATCATCCAGTCAACGATGATGAGGTCGAACGTGTCCCTCTGGAGCCCGTTGACCAGCTCTCTCCCATCCCGATAGACAAGGCAGCGGTGCCCGGCCTCGCTGAGCAGCGTGGACAGGAAATCCCTTATCGTCTCCTCGTCGTCCGCGATGGCGATGCGCACGCATGCCTCCATACATGGTGTCCGGCTTCCCGTGATATCTAGGAGCCCCGGAGTGCCAAGTCATGCCCTATGCGGCTGATGTTACATATGTTTACGGCGGATCACGCCGCGATGCGCGTCAGAGCATGCGCCTCATAACGCCGTCGCGCAGCACGAACTGGTGATGCAGGGCAGCGCCGACATGCAGCAGCAGCAGCGGAATGAAGAGCTTGCCAAGGACTTCGTGGCCCTCATGTGCGGCTTCCGCGAGCGGGCTATCGCTGCCGACCGGAAGCTTCGGGATATCGAAGAGATAGAACCAGTTGAGGGGGTATTTGCCTGCCGAGGAGATGATCCATCCGGTGACGGGCACGGCTATCATCATGAAATAGAACAGCCAGTGAAGTGCATGGGCGGCTGACTTCTGCCAGTTTGGCACAACCATGGGAAGCGGGGGCGGGCGGTGGGTCAGGCGCCAGTAGAGCCGGATGAGACTCAACAGCAGCACGGTAAGCCCGAGCGATTTGTGGATAGGCATCGCCGGGAAGGTCTTGTCCCATGGTTCATGGCCCACGCCGAGTGCGATCTGCACGATTATGATGACCGCAATCGCCCAGTGCAGGGCGCGGGCGATGCCATTATATTTCTGCACACTTTCCATCGCACTTCCCCCCGATCCAACCCTGTACCCGGCAGATTATTTGCGACGGGTACCTTTCATCGCCATGGCGCCGAAGGCACCCGCCTGAATCGTTCCGGTCAATGTGTCGCCTTCGACTATTGCCTCGCATTCGAGTGTCATGGGCATCGGAACCACCATGTCCATCTTCCAGCTCAGCATATTGCCGTCGACCTTGCCTTCCTTGACATCGAGCGACCCCAGCGCCCCCGCGTTGGTGCCATGAAAGCTGCCGCCGCTGCTTATCACGGTAAACACACTGGCCTGGTCGCCCATGGGCGTTTTGGTGATGCAGTCATATGCACCGTCGACAGATGCCATGTTCAGTTTTCCTTCCTTACCTTGACGCTTCTTCTGCTTTTTCTGTCCCATCGTTCACGATCTCAACCGGCAGGCCAAGCCCTTTCAACTGCGGCAATACCACATTCTTGTCGCCGACGACGACCCAAACCATCTTCGCGGGGTCGATGGTTGTACGAGCGGCTGTATCAAGCGCTGCCACCGTCTGGCCGCGGTAGCGCGCGGCAAGCCCCTCGACATAGTCGAACGGCCGGCCAAACAGGGCATCCGCCTGCATCTGTCCCAGCACCGCGCCAGAGGTCTCATAGGCGCCCGGCATTTCCCGGATGCTGCCGTTCACCGTCCGTTCGAGTTCGGGCTGGGCCACGCCCTTGTCGCCGAGGAAAGCGGCAATTTCGCCGCGGATCGCGGCAATGCTCTCGCCGGTCTTGTCCGCCTGAACCGGCGCAACCACGACATAGGCGACATTCTGTTCGTTACGGTCGAGCAGCGAAAAGGCTCCGTAGGACCAGCCCTTCGTCTCGCGCAGATCCGTGTTGATGCGTGAGAGCATGCTGCCGCCCAATATGTCGTTGGCGGCGATCAGATCGATCAGATCGTCGCTGCCCTTGCCGTTCAGCACCTCACCCGCATAGATCATCGATTGCGGCGATTGCGGACGGTTGACAAGCAGGATCCGCGGCTTCGGCGTCGGAATGGCCGTGCTGAAATCCTTTCTGCCGGGAAGGTCGCGCGTCATCGGCCATGCGGCGAAGCGCTTTTCCAGCTCCGTTTTCAATGCATCAAGCGTGGTGTCTCCGACCGCGAATATCTCCGCATTGTCGGCCCGGATCCATTTGTGGTGGAACCGCGCAAGGTCTTGCTGCGTCAGCTTGGCGACGACATCGGCATCACCCGACCCGGCGCCGGCTATGCCATAGGGGTGGTCCGGCCCATAAAGCGCGGGGAAGAAGGCGCGGCGGGCGAGGCCGCGCGGGTCGGTCATCTCCTGCGCGATCTTGGCGAGTTGGCCCGCGCGGACCCGCTCCAGCTCCCTGGCGTCGAAAGACGGGTGCAAGATGATGTCGGCCAGCAGATCCAGAGACGGGCCGAGATTGGGGGTGAGCGCGTAGAGCGATACCAGCGTGCGGTCCATCGAGGCGCCGATCCCTATTGACGCGCCGAGCCGTTCCTGCTCCTCGGCAATCTCGATGCTGTTGCGGCTTTTCGTACCTTCTTTGAGCATTGCGAGCATCATGGCCTGGGTACCCATGGCGTCTTTCGGGTCGGCCGCCCTGCCAGCGTTGAACGAGAAGGAAAGGCGCACGGTCGGCACGGTTGTTCGCCGCGCGAAATGCAGCTTGATACCGTTCGACAGGGTGGCCGTTTCCACCGCCGGAAATTCGATATCGGGAAACTGGCCGACCGCCGGAAGACGGCTGCGGTCCACGGCGGCACTGGCCATCTGGGTCGCCGGTGCGTTGTCGTCGCGATAGTGGGCTGGCGTGCTGACGATGCCGCCGCGCGCGCCTGTGCTGGCCGTGTTGCCGCCGGCCTCATCATCGGATTCGCGATCGCCGGGTACGACCTTCAGGGCAAGCACGGGACGGGTTAGCCATTTGCCCATCGCCGCGCGTACCTTGGCGGGCGTCGCCGCAGCGATTTCCCGCATCTGCTTCTTGTATGTGTCTGGAGACCCGGAATAGAGTTCGCCTTGCGCGAGGATCGGCGCCTTGCCACTGAACCCGCCGACCTGTTCCAGCCCGCCGATCCGGCTGGCGACATCGGTCATGGCGACGCGCTTGACTTCGTCTTCGGTCGGACCCTTGGCAATGAAGTCCGCGAGGATTTCATCGAGGCGGCTGGAGAGGACTTCGGGGTCCACCCCGGGTTTCACGTCGGCAGTTACCTCGAAAAAGCTCAATTGCGCGAATTGTTGCAGGCTGGCCGTCACGCCGACGGCAAGCTGCTCGCCCTTGACCAGAATGTTGTCGAGCCGAGAAGAAGCCAGACCTCCCAGCACGCTCGCCCCGACATCGAGCGGCGCGGCATCGTGGTCGTTGAGACCTGGTGCGAGCCACCAGCGATAAAGTCTAGTGGTTGCGACATGGTCCTTCAGCACGATATCCTTGCGCTCGGGCAGAGCGGGTAAGTCGACCGTCACCGGATGCACATCGGGGCCGCGCGGAATGTCTCCGAAATATTTCTCGACCAGCTTTTTCGCCGTCTTGACGTCGATGTCGCCTACCAGTGCGATGATTGCGTTGTTGGGGCCATAGTGGCCGGTGAACCAGGCCTTGACGTCGTTCAGAGTCGCGCCGTCGAGATCGGCCATCGAACCGATTGTCGGATGGCCATAGGGATGGTCGGACGGAAGCATCCCCTTGATCTGCGCATATTCGACCAGGCCATAGGGCTGATTGTCGCCCTGCCGCTTTTCGTTCTGGACGACCCCGCGCTGGTTATCGAGCTTTTCCTGCGTGACCGCGCCGAGCAGATGGCCCATGCGGTCGCTTTCAAGGAACAGGGCGACTTCCAGCGCGCTGGTTGGCACGGTCTCGAAATAATTTGTGCGGTCGAACCATGTTGTGCCGTTCATGTCGGTGGCACCGACCTGTTGCAGGGGCTCGAACATGCCTCCGGGCGCATTTTCCGAACCATAGAACATCAGGTGCTCGAAGAGGTGGGCGAAGCCGGTCTTGCCCTTCGGTTCATGCTTGGACCCGACATCGTACCATACCGAAACCGCCACGACGGGCGCCTTGCGGTCGGTATGAACGATGACGCGCAGACCGTTCTTCAACGTGAATTCGGAATAGGGAATATCGACCTTGTCAACGAGAGCGGCGGCTTCGACCTGCGCGATCGCCGCTGGTGCGAACAGGGGAGTGGAAACAGGTATCGCGAGCATGGCGAAAGCCGCTGCGCTCAGGAAAAGTGGGCGACGGGAAAACAGGGGCATGCAAACCTTCCGCGGGGAACTGGACGTTTGGTGGCAAACATAGCCAAGCTTGCCGGCTTCGCAACAGCAATCGGGCCAGCAAGATGAAGCCCGGATGAACGGATTGTCGACGGGAACTCAGGTCCTAACGAAAGCTGTCTGCGGCGGCGCAGGCCAGCGAATCGGCGCGCTCGTTCTCGGGATGTCCGGCATGGCCCTTTACCCAGTGCCAGTCGACCCGGTGGCGTTTAGCGGCTTCGAGCAGAGCCTGCCACAGTTCCATGTTCTTCACCGGCTTTTTGTCGGCGGTGCGCCATCCATTGCGCTGCCAGCCATGAATCCATTTCGTGATGCCATCGCGGACATAGACGCTGTCTGTCGTCAGCGTCACATGGCATGCGCGCTTGAGTGCATTGAGCGCCTCTATAGCTGCGACAAGTTCCATGCGGTTGTTGGTCGTCTCTGCTTCGCCGCCGGAAATTTCCTTCTCATGCCTGCCGGAGCGTATCACGGCGCCCCAGCCGCCCGGGCCGGGATTGCCCTTGCAAGCGCCATCGGTGAAGATTTCAACACGTGTCAGGTCATTCATGCGCCGAGAATGTCCTGCGGCCCGGCATTTGCATAGAAATCCAGCCGACGCAGATAGGCGAGCGGATCCTTCCGCGTCACCAGCGCATCGGCAGGCGTGTTGATCCAGTCATAGGCGCGGGTCAGCAGGAAGCGCAGCGCGGCCCCCCGGCACAATATGGCCGTGGCCGCCCGTTCTGCATCGGAAAGTCCATGCGCGCCTTCATATCCCGCGACAAGTGCCGCAGCCCGGCCGCCATGATAATCCGATCCGTCGGCCGAGAAGCACCAGGCGCTGTGGGTGATGGCAAGGTCATAGGCGCGGATGTCGGTGCAACTGAAATAGAAGTCGATGAGCCCGGTGACCTCATCCTCGTCCATCAGCACATTGTCGGGGAACAGGTCGGCATGGATGGTCGCATGCTCCAGTTCATTCGGCCAATGTGCATCGAGAAAGGCGAGTTCGGCACTGATGCGATCTGCAAGGCCAGGGGCAATGTCGTCGAGATGGCAGCCGCATTTTTCGGCAAGATCGTGCCAGCCGGTGAGATCCAGCGCGTTGCGTCGGGTGCCCGGAAAGCCGCGCGCGGCAATATGCAGCTCGCCCAGCGCTGCGCCCGCCGCCCGTGCTTGTGCCGGGGTCGGCTCGGTCACGGAAATGCCGGAGAGAAACTCGATCAGGCAGGCGGGACGACCTGAGAGCTGTTGAAGTTTCTGCCCCTGACGGTCCGCGATGAAACGCGGCACCTTGCATCCGTGTGCTGCGAGATGGTCGAGAAAGTCCATGAAGAACGGCAGATCGGCCTCGTCGACGCGCTTTTCGTACAGCGTGAGGATGAACCGATCGCTTTTCCCCCGGTCATCACGGGTTTCCAGCAGATAGTTGCTGTTCTCGACCCCTTCCGCGATGCCCTTCGCGGAGACGAGATGGCCGGTGTCATAGCGGGTAAGGAACGCCGCCATCTTCTCGGCCGGGACATGGGTGTAGACCGCCATCAGGCGGCCTCAAGGCCACGCGGCAGCTTGAACGCTATGTTCTCTTGCGCGGTTTCGACGACGCGTTCTTCCACCCGGAATCTGGCGGCGAGTGCGTCGACGACCTCACGTACCAGCACTTCCGGAGCGGAAGCTCCTGCGGTTATGCCAAGTGTTTCCACACCCTTGAGCCAGCCGAAATCAATGTCGGGGCCGCGCTGGATCAGCATCGCCTTCGCGCCGGCGCGCTCCGCGCATTCGACAAGGCGCAGGGAGTTGGAGCTGTTCGGAGCGCCGATCACGAACACCGCTTCGCATTCACTTGCCATGGCCTTGACCGCCGCTTGCCGGTTGGACGTGGCATAGCAGATGTCCTCGCCCTTTGGCGCGGCGATACCGGGAAATCGACGTTCGAGTATGGCGATGATCGCGGCAGTATCGTCGACCGACAGGGTCGTCTGTGTAAGATAGGCGAGGGTGTCGGGGTCGCCGGGCTCGATCGATCCCGCGTCCGCTTCCGTTTCGATCAGGCTGATCGAGCCCTCCGGCACCTGTCCGAAGGTGCCGATCACTTCGGGATGGCCCTTATGGCCGATGAAGAGGATATGGCGTCCCGCTTCGACCTGTCTTTCCGCCTGGCGGTGGACCTTGGAAACCAGCGGACATGTGGCGTCGAGATAATCGAGGCCGCGCTCTTCCGCGCGAGCAGGCACCGCCTTGGGAACGCCGTGGGCTGAAAAGACAACGGGCAGGCCGTCCGGCACCTCGTCCAGTTCCTCGACGAAGATCGCGCCCTTGGCCCGCAGGCTGTCTACCACATATTTGTTATGGACGATTTCGTGCCGCACATAGACGGGCGCGCCATATTTTTCGAGCGCGCGCTCCACGATCACGATCGCACGGTCTACGCCCGCACAAAAGCCGCGCGGTGCGGCGATCAACAAGGTGAGCGGCGGGCGCATGTCCTTCGGGCTGGTCATGAACCCGCCTTTAGGAAGGATTCGCGGCCGTGGCTAGGGGGAGGAGTTGCCCAGTCGCTCTGTTTATGTTGCGCCCGTACCCGTGGATGGATAAGAAGCCGGTTCCCGATATCCGAGAGTATGTCCTGTGAGCCCAATCCGCCCGTTCGCCATGAAACTGTCAGTCGCCGTCATGGCGCTTGCCGCGCTTGCGGGCTGCTCGCGCAAGGGCGATTTTGACGCTGGCGGCATTATCGCGGTGCGCAGTTCCTGCCCGGTCGCCGCCATTCCCGCTATGACCGGCGATGTCACGCTGTTCGATCCCGCCGGCAGCACGGACGCAAGCGCGATCGATGTTGTGGCCAGCATGACCGATCTGAGATCCACCTGTCAGGAAGCGGGCGACCAGTTCTACACCGAAGCGACGTTCGACGTGGTGGCAACGCGGCGCGACGCCAGCACGGCGCGCAACGTGACGTTGCCCTTTTTCTCGACCGTCGTACGCGGCGGAACCACTGTCATCGCCAAGCGTGTTGGGCAGGTGCAGCTCTCCTTCGCTCCCGGCGAATATCGCGCGACCGCATCCGCCAAGGGCGCGTCCTATGTCGACCGAAGCGTCGCGACCTTGCCCGCCGACGTACAGGATCGCATCACGCGCAAGCGCAAGAGCGGCGATTCGGACGCCGCGCTCGATCCGTTCGCCGATCCGGAGGTGAAGGCCGCGCTGCAGCGAACCAGCTTCGAGCTGCTGATCGGGTTCAACCTGACCCCGGAGCAGTTCCGTTACAACGCAACACGCTGATTTCCCCTCCTCGGCGGCCTGACTGCCCGGCGCGTCGGGGGCAGATGACAGGATGACCCAAGTGACGCTTTACGTTCGTTTCGCAGATCATATGAACGCGCTGCTGGACGCGATGGAGGCGGTGGGCGATCTGCCCGCAGGCATCGCGCGCAAGGCTGTGACGGTCGAACCCCCGCGCGACGCGAGCCATGGCGACCTCGCGACCAATGCGGCCATGGTACTCGCCAAGCCGGCGGGCACCAATCCACGCGTGCTGGCCGAAAAGGTCGCGGCGCGGCTGGAGGCGCTGGACGAGGTCGCCTCGGTCTCGATCGCCGGGCCGGGCTTCATCAATATGGTTCTTACGCCTGGGACATGGATCGCGGAACTGGACGAAATTGCCCGTCTGGGCGGAGACTATGGCCGGTCCGGCATTGGCCGGGGTATCAGCGTCAATGTCGAATATGTGTCGGCCAATCCGACCGGGCCGATGCATATGGGCCATTGCCGGGGGGCCGTGGTGGGCGATGCGCTTGCAACTCTGCTCGAATATGCCGGTCACAGCGTCACGCGCGAATATTATATCAACGATGCCGGGGGGCAGGTGGACGTGCTCGCCCGATCGGTCCATCTGCGCTATCGCGAGGCGCTGGGCGAGGATATCGGCGAGATACCGGAGGGGCTCTATCCCGGCGCCTATCTGGTGCCGGTTGGGCACAAGCTGGCAACCCACTATGGCAGCAAGTTCGTCGATGCGCCGGAAAGCGAATGGCTCGCGCTGTTCCGCGAGGCAGCGGTTGCGGACATGATGGACATGATCCGTTCGGATCTCGCGCTGCTCGGCATTCATCATGATGTGTTCGCATCCGAGGCGGAATTGCAGGCTGCGAGGAAGCCCGAGGCCGCAGAAGCGTGGCTGCGCGATCATGATCTCGTGTATGACGGGATGTTGGAGGCACCCAAGGGTGAAGTGCCGGACGACTGGGAGCCGGTGGAGCTGCCGCTGTTCCGTTCCACCAAGTTCGGTGACGATCAGGACCGGCCGATCAGAAAGTCGGATGGGAAATGGACCTATTTCGGCGCGGACATGGCCTATCATTATCAGAAGGCGCAATCGGCGGACCAGCTTATCGATATCTGGGGTGCCGATCATGCCGGAACGGTGAAGCGCATACAGGCGGCGGTCGCGGCGCTGACCGAGGGGCGTGCCCGGTTCGATGTAAAGCTGGTCCAGATGGTCCGCCTGCTCCGCGACGGCGAGCCGGTGAAGATGTCGAAACGGGCGGGCAATTTCGTGACCCTCGCCGATGTTGTGAATGAGGTTGGCAAGGATGTGGTCCGCTTCACCATGTTGACGCGTAAGGCCGACGCGCAGATGGACTTCGATTTCGCCAAGGTTGTGGAGGCGTCCAAGGACAATCCGGTCTTCTATGTGCAATATGCCCACGCACGGATTTCATCGCTTGGACGCAGGGTGGAGGAGGCTGGTCTGACGCTGCCGGAGGCCGATCTGTCCCGCCTTGATACAGAGGAACTGGCGCTTGTGAAGCTTGCTGCCCAGTTTCCGCGCGCGGTAGAGGGGGCGGCGCAGAACCGCGAGCCCCATAGAATTGCGTTTTATCTCAATGACTTGGCATCAGCGTTCCATGGCTGGTGGAATATGGGCAATGACGACCCTGGCAGACGCGTAATCATGGTTAACGATCCTCAGCTCACCGCTGCCAGACTTTTCTTGGCGCGGCAAATAGGGCAGATAATTCGGAATGGCCTCTTCCTGATGGGTGTGGAGGCGCTCTCGGAGATGCAGTGACGATGATGACCGGTACGAACGACAGCCTTGCGCTCGACGATGAGGACCGGCTTCCCTGGCTGGAACCAGCCTATGACGATGAGGATGAGGGCGAGGTTTCGCTGGTGCGCCTCGCGCTGTTCATTCTTGCCGGGCTGGCGCTGCTTGGCCTGATAGTCGGAGGCATCTATTTGCTCCGCTCTCCCTCGGGAGATGTTGACGCGCCTGAGGTGATCGCAGCGCCGAAGGAGGACTACAAGGTTCCGGCCAAGGACGCGGACGCCAAGAAGTTTCAGGGCGAAGGCGACGCCAGCTTCGCTGCCAGCGAGGGCGTCGAGCGTGGCGGCAAGATAGACCCGTCGCGCCTGCCGGAAGCTCCGGTAACGGCGGTGGCGGGGAGCGGAGCCCCGGAAAAGGCCGTGGCAACCGCTGCGTCCACCAAAGTCTCCGCTCCGGTCACGGATCGGACCGGCGAAAAAGCCGGTACGTCCGAAGCGACTTCACCTGCCAAGGCGGCAGGACCGGCGATCCAGCTAGGTGCTTACGGCAGCGACGCGATTGCGCGTGAGGCATGGGGAAGGCTATCCAAACGGTTCGATTATCTGGCCGCGTTGCCGCACAGCATCGAGCCGGTTACCGTGGGCGGGACCAAATTCTTCCGGTTACGCGCAGCGGCGGGGGCGGACTCGGGCACGCTCTGCGGCAAGCTCAAGGTCGCGGGCGAGAGCTGCATAGTCGTCCGTTAACCGCTTTCCCCGCACTTCATTTCCGCTTTTCCCGCGTGGCTGAGGGCGCTACGCTGGTCTCATGAAACCGGTCATCTTCGGGCTTGCGGGGGCGGAACTGACGCCCGAGGAACGAGCCTTTTTTCGCGAAAGCCAGCCCGCCGGATATATTCTTTTCCAGCGCAACTGCTTTGACAAGGCGCAGCTCCGTGCGCTCACAGACGATCTGCGTGACTTGCACGGTCGAGACGACCTGCCGATCATGATCGATCAGGAAGGTGGGCGTGTCGCGCGGATGAAGCCGCCGGTCTGGCCCGCCTTTCCCGCAATGCAGGCATTCGATGCGCTTTACGAGATCGCGCCGTCGAGTGCGATAGAGGCAGCGCGTCTCAACGCCCTCGCCATTGCCGCAACGCTGCGCGAATGCGGCATCACGGTCGACGCGCTGCCGTTGCTGGACGTGCGGCAGGAGGGCGCCAGCGACATCATGGGCGACCGCACCCTGGGCGCAGAACCGATGCGGGTGGCGGCGCTGGGCAGGGCGGTGCTGGATGGGCTGAAGGCGGGCGGCGTTTCGGGCATCGTCAAGCATATGCCCGGTCATGGGCGCGCCGCCGTGGACAGTCATCTCACGCTCCCCACCGTGACGGCGGATGAGGAGCAGCTCGCGACGGACCTGGAACCGTTCCGGACACTGAACTGGGCGCCTATGGGGATGACGGCGCATATCGTTTACACGGCGTGGGACGCCGACCGCCCGGCCAGCCTCTCGCCTGTGGTTATCCACAGAATTATTCGGGAAAGCATCGGTTTTGACGGCCTGTTGATGTCGGATGATCTCGACATGAAGGCGCTCAGCGGTGATATTCCGTCGCTTGCGGCTGGGGTGGTCGCGGCCGGATGCGACCTCGCGCTCAATTGCTGGGCGCGCATGGATGAGATGGTGGGGATAGCGGAACTCTTGCCGGATATGAACGACATTTCCCGTTCGCGGCTCGATCGCGCCATGGCGGCGATATCGGGCGCGGCGGACGGAGAGCCGTTCGAAGCCCTGCTGGCGAAGCGCGATGCGCTCCTCTCGGTGATGGCCTGATGGGAACAGTCGAAGCTGACGATCTGTTCGAGGCTCCGGTTGCGAGCGCGGATGTCCTGACGGTAAGCTTCGATAGCTGGGAAGGTCCGCTCGACCTGCTGCTGACGCTCGCGCGTTCGCAGAAGGTCGATCTCAAGCAGATCTCCATCCTTGCGCTGGTCGAGCAATATCTCGAGTTCATTACCGGCGCGCGCGCGATGAAGCTGGAACTGGCGGCTGACTATCTGGTGATGGCGGCATGGCTTGCCTATCTGAAGTCGGCATTGCTGCTGCCCAAGTCACAGCAGGAGGACCCATCACCGGAGGAACTGGCGCTGCGTCTGCAATTGCGGTTGCAGCGGCTCGCGGCGATGCGCGACGCCGGTGCCCGCCTGCTCGCGCGCGACCGGCTGGGGCGCGATGTGTTCGCGCGGGGCGCGCCGGAGGGGCTGCGCGTTGACAGGATTGCAGTCTGGAACGCCAGCCTGTTCGATCTGATCGCCTCTTACGGGCAGGTCAAGGCGCGCACGCAGCCTGCCCTCCATGTCGTTGCCCGCCGAAAGGTCATGACCCTCGACGAAGCGCTGGAACGGGTGGGAAGGCTGGTTGGCGCGCGGCTCGACTGGACACGGCTGGAGGCGTTCCTGCCCGCTGGCCTGTCGGGCGCCCATGGGCGGTCAGCGCTGGCCTCCAGCTTCGTGGCGATGCTTGAACTGGCGCGGCAGGGACGTGTCGACATAAGGCAGGAGGGCGTTTTCGAGCCGATTTTCCTGCGGATGGCCGGCGCCGACCTTCTGGTGGAGGCCAAGGCATGAGTTTCGAGGAAGGTCCCGACGAATCGCTGCGCGCGCTCGAGGCGGCACTTTTTGCAAGCACGGAGCCGATGACGCTTGCGCAGATGCGACAGCTTTTGGGTAACCTCGCAGATTTGCCTGAGCTTCTGGCGCGCCTGTCGGAAGACTATGCGGGGCGCGGTGTCAATCTGGTCGAGCGCGGCGGGCGCTG
>JBFXHW010000058.1:0-12092 GCA_050176605.1 Sphingobium sp.
CTCGATGCAGGCCTCGGGGCGCTTGTAACCACCCGAAAGCGCGACGACGCGCAGCACTTTGGGATGCTCGACCAGCGGATCGAACAGACCGGCATTCAGGGGCAACGAAAGCTTCAGCATCACCTGCTGACCATCAGGAAGCGCGTCGAGATTCTTGAGGATCTCTTCGAGCAGGATCTGGTCGCATTCGGCGCGTGTGTCGCTCTTGATGTTCACTTCCGGCTCGATGATCGGCATCATGCCGTGAGAAAGCACCTGCGCGCCAATCTCGAACTGCTGCTTGACGGCGGCGGCGATACCCTCGCGGTTGGCCGAATTGATGACCGAACGTTCCTTCGTGCCGAATACACCAAGGCCCTTGGCGCGGACCAGCAGTGCGTCCAGCTCGGGCATCGGTTTCATCAGCTGAACGCCGTTCACCTCGTCCTCCAGACCCTTGTCGATCTTGATGAAGGGAACGACGCCCCGTTCGGACAGCGCCTGGGGCGTCGGCTTGCCGTCGACCATCCCGTCCATCGTACGCTCGAACAGGATCGCACCGATCACCTTTTCGCCGGTGAAGCAGGGAGAGGTGATGATCCGGCTGCGCATCTGGTGGATGAGGCCGAACATCTCTTCCTCAGTGCTCCAGGCCCCCTCTTCCACGCCATAACCCTTCAGGGCCTTTGGCGTCGAACCGCCGCTCTGGTCGAGCGCCGCGATAAAGCCGTTGCCGCCAGCGATCTTCTCGCGCATTTCCGTCATGTTCATCGTCATGTTCCTGCCTGCTTTTCCGTCTGTCCTGCCGGTGTCTCTTCAATCAGTCTGCATCGCCGCCTAGCGCATCGCGAGCGGCCGCTCAATGCTGCATTGCAACAAAAAGGGTTAACCGGCCTCAGCGGCGCGCCAGCGCGACGACACCGGGTAATTCCCTGCCTTCCATCCATTCGAGGAATGCCCCGCCCGCAGTCGATACGAAGCTGAAATCGTCCGCCACTCCCGCGTGGTTGAGCGCCGCGACCGTATCGCCGCCGCCTGCCACCGAAACGAGTGAGCCTTCCCTTGTGAGGGCCGCAGCGGTCTGGGCGAGCGCGACGGTTGCCGTATCAAACGGCGCGATCTCGAACGCGCCCAGCGGGCCGTTCCACACCAGCGTCCGGCAGGTCTTCAGTACATCGGCCAGCGCCTCGACCGCCGCAGGTCCTACGTCGAGGATCATCTCGTCCACCGCGACTTCATGGACGTTGCAGGTGCGCAAACTGGGCGGATTTGCCGCAAACTCGGTCGCCACGACAACATCATAGGGCAAATGGATCGTGCAGCCCGCCGCATCAGCCGCGTCCATGATCTTTTCCGCCGTCTCGGCAAGGTCATGCTCGCACAGCGACTTGCCGACATCGACACCACGGGCCGCCAGAAACGTGTTCGCCATACCGCCGCCGATGATCAGATGATCGACCTTCGTGATCAGGTTGGTCAGCACGTCGAGCTTGGACGATACCTTGGCCCCGCCTACCACCGCCGCGACCGGCTTTTGCGGATTGCCAAGTGCCGACTCCAGCGCATCCAGTTCCTTTTCCATCGACCGCCCCGCAAAGGCGGGCAGGTGATGGGCCAGACCCTCGGTCGTAACATGGGCGCGATGCGCGGCGGAAAAGGCGTCATTGACATAGAAGCTGGCGAGGCTCGCCAGCATTTTTGCCATGGCCGGATCATTCTTCTCCTCGCCCGGGGCGAAACGGCTGTTTTCGATGACCGTGATGCTGCCATCTGCAAGCCCGTCGATCGCGTCGGGTGTTGGCCGCGACAGGAAACCCACAGCACGACCCAGAACCTGACCCAGCGGCGCGACGACCGGCTCAAGCGAATATTGCATGTCCGGCTGCCCCTTTGGTCGGCCGAAATGGGCGAGTATGAGGACCTTGGCGCCCCTGTCCGAGAGTTCGTTGATCGTCGGCATCGCCGCACGCAGGCGCGTATCGTCGGTCACCGCGCCATCTTTCATCGGCACGTTCAGATCCTCGCGCACGAAGACAGCCTTGCCGCGCACATCGCCCATATCATCGAGGGTCTTGAAGAGTTTCACGTCAGTCACTTCTCATAATGCGGAACCGCCCGCCGGTGCGGAGACTGGCGGGCGGTCGATATTGGGATCAGAGGAACTTGGCGACGACACCCGAAGTGTCGATCATGCGGTTCGAGAAACCCCATTCATTGTCGTACCAACTGAGCACGCGCACCAGATTTCCGTCAATCACGGCCGTTTCAAGGCTGTCGACGGTAGAACTGCGCGGATCGCTGTTATAGTCGATGGATACCAGCGGTTCATCGGAGTAGCCCAAGACGCCCTTGAGCGGGCCGGATTCCGATGCCGCCTTGAGAAGGCCATTAACCTCATCGACGGTTGTGGCGCGCTTCGCGATGAACTTGAGGTCCACGACCGACACATTGGGTGTCGGCACGCGCACCGACGACCCATCGAGCTTGCCCTTGAGTTCGGGCAGCACCTCGCCCACCGCGCGCGCGGCGCCCGTGGTGGTCGGGATCATGGAGACGGCGGCGGCGCGAGCGCGGCGCATGTCCTTGTGAAGCTGATCCAGCGTGTTCTGATCGTTGGTGTAGCTGTGGATCGTCGTCATGAATCCCTTTTCGATGCCGATCGCATCCTGCATCACCTTGGCGAGCGGCGCGAGGCAGTTGGTCGTGCAGCTCGCGTTCGAGATGACGATGTCGTCGGCCGTCAGCGTCTCATGATTGACGCCGAATACCACCGTCTTGTCGACTCCGGTCGCGGGCGCGGAGATGACGACGCGCTTGGCGCCTGCGGTCAGGTGTGCGCTCGCTTTCGCCTTGTCGGCGAAAATGCCGGTGCATTCCAGCGCAATGACGACGCCATTGGCGGCGTGCGGCAGGTTCGCCGGGTCGCGCTCTGCAGTCACCTGGATGCGCTTGCCGTTGATGATCAGATCATTGCCGTCGACTTCCACCGTGCCGGAGAAATTGCCGTGCACGCTGTCGCGCTTGAACAGCAGCGCGTTGGATTTGGCGTCGCCCAGATCGTTGATGCTGACGAGGTCGAGATCATGATCGGTGCGCGACAATATCGCGCGCGCGACGAGCCGGCCAATGCGTCCGAAACCGTTGATTGCTACTTTGACAGCCACTGTAAGTGCCTCCTGCTTGTTCTTCAGTTATCCAGTGCCGCGAGAATCCGCGGCGTAATCATTTCTGCGGTCAACCCGAAACGGTCATACAGCGCGTCAATGGGTGCCGAGGCGCCGAATCGGTCGATACCAAAGCGCAGGCCGGCGATGCCGGTAACGGCTTCCCAGCCGAAGGTCGTTCCCGCCTCAATCGACACGCGCAGAACGTCATGCGGCAGGACCGCGTTCCGATAGGCCTCGTCCTGCGCCATGAAGCGCGACCAGCTCGGCATCGAGACAACGTCGGCCGCGACTCCCTTTTCGCCAAGCTGTTTGGCGACCGCGCAGGCGATTTCGACCTCCGAACCGGTAGCGACAATGCAAACCTTGCCCTTGCCGTCGCCGGACAGGCGATAGGCCCCGCGCGCGCTCAACATGCCGCCCGAGGTACGAAGTTGCGGCAGGTTCTGGCGGGTCAGCGCCAGCACTGACGGGCCCTTGTCGTTCTTCAGCGCCAACGCCCAGCATTCCGCTGTTTCGACCACATCGCAGGGGCGAAACACTTCCAGGTTCGGAATCATGCGTAGCGACATGACATGTTCGATCGGCTGGTGCGTCGGCCCATCTTCGCCCAAGCCGATACTGTCGTGCGTCAGAACGTAGACGACGCGCTGGCGCTGGAGCGCGGACATGCGGATCGCATTGCGGCAATAGTCGCTGAACACCAGGAACGTGCCGCCATAGGGGATGACTCCGCCGTGCAGCGCCATGCCGTTCATTGCAGCGGCCATTCCGAACTCGCGGATCCCATAATAGACATAGCGACCGGAATAATCGTCACTTGTGAAGGGCGTAGTGACCTTTGTTTTGGTGTTGTTTGAACCGGTCAGGTCGGCTGACCCGCCGATCATTTCCGGAACCCGCGGCGTCAATATCTCGAGCGCCATCTCGCTCGCCTTGCGCGTCGCGACCTTCTTCGGTTCAGCGATCAGGCTATCGATATAGGCGCTCATGCCCTCATCGCCTTCAGGCAGGTCGCCCGCCATGCGTCGCTGAAATTCAGCCTTGTCGGCGCTCGCAGCCAACCGCGCTTCCCACTCCTTGCGAACCTCAACGCCACGCTTACCAAACGCTTCCCATGCCGTCTTGATATCTGCGGGAATCTCGAACGGCGCATAATCCCAGCCAAGTTCGGCCCGGGCAGCGGCGATCTCGTCCGCGCCAAGCGGCGAACCATGGACCGAATGGCTGCCCTGCTTGTTGGGCGCGCCCTTGCCGATGATCGTATGACAGGCAACGAGGCTGGGGCGCGGGTCAGCCGCTGCCTCTGCCAGCGCCCTGCCGATATCGGCGAAATCATGGCCGTCGCATTCTGCGACATGCCAGCCCGTCGCGCGGTAGCGCGCCTTGATATCTTCATTGGACGACAGGCTCACATCGCCATCAATCGTGATGCGATTGTCGTCCCACAGCACATTCAGCCGCCCGAGACCGAGATGCCCGGCCAGCCCGATGGCTTCATGATTGACGCCTTCCATCAGGCAGCCGTCGCCGGCGATCACCCAGGTACGGTGATCGACCAGCGCATCGCCGAACACGGCGTTGAGGTGCCGCTCTGCCATCGCCATGCCGACCGCCATCGCCAGCCCCTGCCCCAGAGGACCGGTGGTGCATTCGACGCCCGGCAGCTCGAAATTTTCAGGATGCCCCGCGCAAGGCGAACCAAGCTGACGAAAATTGCGGATATCCTCAATGGTCGGCTGCGCGTAGCCGGTCAGATGCAGCAGCGCATAGATCAGCATAGATCCATGGCCCGCTGACAGTACGAACCGGTCGCGATCGGCCCAGTCCGGCGCGGACGCATCATATTTCAGGATATCGCGAAACAACACGGTCGCGACATCGGCCATGCCCATCGGCATGCCGGGGTGGCCGCTGTTCGCAGCCTGAACGGCATCCATCGCCAGTACCCTGATCGCATTGGCCATCGTCTGTTCGGAAATAGTCATCGAAATCGGCGCTTTCATCTTATCGGATGATCAGGGGCTCGAGATGGCGGCCAGTGAGTCGCCGCGCGCCGTCCATTTGTCGCGCCGGGGACGAATCGTCAACCATGACAACCATGTTTCGGCCCCTTGCAAGCGGCGCTTGTGCGGCCGGAGCGGTTGTTGCTATGAGAACGCGCATGCCGACGCCTACCCTTTTGCAAGCCCTGAGCCGTCTCGATCAGGCCATATCCCGCACAGAGTCGGCCCTTGCCAACCGGAAGGAAGAAACCGGGGGTGAAAGCTCTCCCGACAGCGCGGCCATCAGGGCCGCGATTGCGGAAATTGACGGACTGATCGAATCGCTGGGCGTCAACGCCGATGGCTGAAGTCACACTTACCATCGGCGGCCGGCAATATAGCGTGCATTGCGGTGACGGCGAGGAAGCCCATCTCTATCGCCTCGCCGATCTGATCGAATCGAAAACCGCTATCGCCCGCAAGGCATCGCCAGGCCTTACCGAGGTCAGACAATTGCTCTTCGCCGGCATATTGCTGGCCGATGAACTGTCGGAATTGCGCGCCAAGACTGGAGCGCAGGGTTCACTCGATTTCGTTCCTGCTGCGGGCGACGCGAGCGGGGAAGAAGAGAAAGCGTTAATCGACCGCATCACTGCACTGGCCGAACGGATCGAGGCAATTGCGGATACGCTTGCGGGAACCGGTAACACTCCCTAGATTATACGGCGGCGGGTACTGCCCGGTACGAGCTGAAGCGAACATCCCTGAGGCGATATAACATCCATGGGGGCTGTCCCTGCGCGGGTCCTGGCCCGTCGTATATGGTCCCCACCTGACGTAGAGGCGTCAGAGGATATTCCGGCAAACGACCATGGCGGTCCCGCCACCCACCTAGCGCCTGTCCGACAGGAGACCTGATTGTCAGAACCTGCCGACAAGGCTGCCCTGCGTCTTTCCGCCCGCATTGCGCGCGCCGACTTCGTGGCGGCTCTCGATCCGATGGCGCACCGGCTGGCCTTTCGTGCCCTGCCGAGCCCGCTTCTTCCGTTGATCGAAGGCAAGCGAACAATCGCGCTTTACGCGCCGGTCAATGACGAAGCGCCCGCACTACGGCTGGCCGACGCACTGATCCAGCGGGGAAAGCAGCTCTGCCTGCCGCGCGCCGTGGACCGGATTGGCACGATGGAATTCCGCGCGTGGGCGCCGGGAGATCCGCTGGATGACGGGCCGTTCGGAACCCGCCATCCTCAGCATGTTCAGCCGATCTGCCACCCAGACGCCATCGTGGCGCCGCTGCTCGCCTTCGATTCGATGCTGATGCGACTCGGCCAGGGCGGCGGTTATTATGACCGGACATTCGCCCGCTATGAGTCGGCCCTGCGTATCGGACTAGCCTGGTCTGCTCAGCAGATCGATCTCGTCCCGGCTGATCCATGGGATGTTCCCTTGCATATCATCATTACGGAACGCAGCCTGATCGAGGCCGCAGACGCATGATCGGAGCGCCTCCCCCACCGAGTTGGCGCAAGCCCGCCGGCATTTTCATGATCCTTGGGCTGATCCTTGCCTGGGCCGTTATCATTACGAGTTTTTCCGGTGCAATCGGCACCCTGCCCGGTCTCGTGCAACTGGTCATCTATGTCACGAGTGGAATCATCTGGATCATGCCGCTCAAGCCGCTGTTGCAGTGGATGGAAACCGGGAGTTGGCGGCGGCCCTGAGTCCTTCGCCCTTGGCAAGACATTTCTTGTCCATATTCGATATAGTTGCGCTCAACTGCAACAAGAGTGGATTAAGTGGCGGTGGCCACGCCGGGTAGTTCCGACATTTCCTGCGTTCATGATTCCCACGATAGCGCCTCTTCTGTTCGAGCATTTCGCCTGCATCGATGCTGAAGCTGAAATTGCACTCATCCTGTTCATCGACAGCCGCCAGCGTATTCTGGGAACCTGGACTGCCAAAGGCAGCCGCGACACAGTCGAGTTGCCGACCGCCGCGATTTTGGAAACGAGCCGGAGCCTCGGAGCGCACCAGCTTCTGATGTTTCATACGCATCCGTCAGGAGATCCCCGGCCGAGTGGACATGATATGACCCTGACCCGTCGCCTGTGCGCTGGCCTCCGGCGTCAAAGACAGCGGTTGCTGGATCATGTGATCCTGACCAGCAACGAGGCCTTCAGCTTTCGCAAGAACGGCCTTCTCTGACACGCGACAAAGCCGGGCCAAGTCTGTGTTGACAGCGGCGCGGCCATCCTATAGCTGCGCGGCTCCACACCCAAGCGCGGGTGTAGCTCAGTTGGTTAGAGCGCCGGCCTGTCACGCCGGAGGTCGCGGGTTCGAGCCCCGTCACTCGCGCCATTCATGCCATTTTCGGTATCAGACAGCGACAGGCGCGGCGATATGCGCTTGCGGCGCATAGTCGGCCACCTCGAAATCGTCGATCGCATAGTCAAAGATGCCAGGCGGACGCCGGTTGATCAAAAGCCGAGGCCCTCCGGCGGGTTCCCTTTCGAGCTGCGCTTCGACCAGCTCGCCATGATTCATATAGATGTGCACATCCCCGCCCTGCCAGACCAGTTCACCTGGCGCGAGATCGCATTGCTGCGCCAGCATTCGCGTTATCAGCGCCAGACCGAACAGGTTGAACGGCACGCCCAGCACGAGATCGGCGCTGCGCTGGAACAGCAAGCCGGAAAGCCGCCCGTCGGCGACATGGAACTGGTAGGTCATGTGACAGGGCGGCAGAGCCATACCGCCCAGCTCGTCGACATTCCAACCGGTGAACAGCAGCCGGCGTGAACCGGGGTTGTTTCGGATGCCGTCCACCAGCTCCGCGATCTGGTTGTGCCCACGCGCCGCCCGGCGATAAAGCCCCTCTCCTGCGGCTTCGTAGCGAGGCCAGTCGACCCATTGCGCGCCGTAGACGGGGCCGAGATCTCCCCATTGCGCCGCAAACGCGTCATCATTGACGATACGCGCCTCGAAAGTATCCCGGTCGATGTTCTCACCGGTTGCACGCCGGTATTTGTCGAGCGGCCAGTCGGTCCAGATGTGAACCCCCTGCTCCACCAAAGGCCGGATATTGGTGTTTCCGGTCAGGAACCACAGCATTTCTCGCGCAGCCGCCTTCCAGTAAACCCGCTTGGTCGTGAGCAACGGCACGGCATCGCCGGCCATATCGAAACGCATGGCCGCACCGAACAGCGACCGGGTGCCGACGCCCGTCCGGTCGACACGTTCGTCGCCACCCTCCCAGATGCGGCGCATCAGGTCGAGATATTGCCATTCATAATGGGTGCCTGGATGGGGGTCACCGGCCACGCTTGTCTCCCTCTTGCCGGAAGGTGCCTTCCCTCTTGCGAAGCGAGGCTCCGCGCGTCAAGCGCGATGTTCCGCTGCTGCGATGCAACAGAAAATGATCCGGCCAAATCCGCAACAAACGACAAAGCGCGCTTTTTGTAAGACCGCAGCGCACATTTTCTGCCGGACTCAAAGGTTAAGCATCTTGCCATGCCCGTGCGATTGCCCGAAAAGGTCTCCGGCCACACACTCCGCCAAAGGTAGGAAATGACTCTGGCAAGACTATTTCCCTCCGGGCTGTTGCAGGCTCTTCTGCTCTCGGTCCTGTGCATTTTTGCGACCGCATGCTCGACACAGTCCATCGCGCCTGCGAGCGGACCCGTTCCGACGATAGCCGACTACACGCTCGAACCGGGCGACCAGATCGGCATCACGACTTTCAACGAGGCGGGTCTGTCGAAGCAACTGACGCTTGAGCCCGACGGTACGATCGACATGCCGCTGATCGGCCGGATGCCGGCAAGCGGCAGGACGGTTCAGCAACTCGCGTTGGAGATTGAGGCCGCATTGGCGAAGGGCTATATCCGCGATCCGAAGGTTTCCATCGAGCTCACCACGAAGCGGCCCTATTACATATTGGGAGAAGTCCGCAATCCGGGTGAATATCCCACGACGCCGGGCATGACCGTGCTCAACGCGATCGCAAAGGCGGGAGGCTTCACCGCAATTGCCAATCGCAAGAAGGTTTTCATTCGCCGCAAGGGCGCCAATTCGGAAGAAGAAACGAAGCTGACAGTTTCAACCCCAGTGCTGCCGGGCGACACGGTGCGCATCGGCGAGCGCTATTTCTGACGGCCGCAATGAACGGATCAGATCATCAGCATCAGCAAGTCGGGGCCGGCGGTGCAACCGCTGCTCCTGAGGGGCTTTGAAATGGCGACCGCTATGAACATGGACTTGCCTACCGAGCCTGCTCAGCGGCACGAGCCTGCGCCCCGCGAGCATCTGACGGATTTCGTCGATCTCGGCGCTGTGTGGCTTGCCTTTCGCAGGCGGATCTGGCTGTTTTTCATCGTTTTTGTGATCATCGTCGCCATCGCGCCAGTGATCTACCTGTTGCAGGAGCGGATTTACGCCGCGCAGGCAGAGGTCGTTGTCACCACCTCGCATGAGCAGGTCACAACATCCGAAGCCGTGGTTCAGCCCGACAAGACCGATAACTATGCCGTAGAGACCGAAGTTCAGGTTCTCCAGTCTCCCGCACTCGCACGGCGCGTGGTCGAGAAGCTGAGGCTGTGGGCGAACCCGCATTATGTTGCGACAGATTCCGTCAAGGCAATCACGCGCGAGCAGGCGACCGCCATGGCAACATCCAAGCTGCAGTCCGAACTGACGGTGAAGCGGTCGGGTCTCGCCTTCGTGATCGACGTCATATACCAGTCGCCCGATCCGCGGCTGGCCGCCAATGTCGCGAATAGCCTGGTCGAGGAATACACGCAGAACCAGCTCGACGTTAAGCTGGATGCGACGCGAAGAGCGAGCAGCTTCCTCAACAGCCGTCTGGCAGGCCTGAAGGCCAAGGCGGAGGTAGCGGACGCCGCGCTGGCGCAATTCCGTGCCGCCCATCCCATGCTCACCTCCGGCAGCGACCAAACCATTGTCCAGTCGGAAATGTCCGCGATCAATGGCGAACTTGCGCAGGCTCAGGCCGAACTGGCCGAACGACGCGGCGCCCTTGATGCTGCGCGCAAGGGCGTTGCGGCCGGTGCAAACGCGCTGGTCGGTTCGTCGGGCTCGCGCAACACGATCACGGATCTGCGGAGGCAGGAAACCGAAATGGCCAGCCGGGTAGCAGACCTTGAAAGCCGCTATGGCGACAAATATCCCGAACTCATCGCCGCGCGCAGCCAGCTCGATACGATCCGTTCCCAGATCAAGGCCGAGACGGCGCGTAACATCTCCGAGCTCCGGGCGCAGGTTCAGGCCGGGGAGCAACGGGTCGCATCCATCGCAGGAAGCCGGAGCCAGACCGCCGGAACGCTGGTCAACAACAACGAGGCCAAGGCGCAGCTCGAGGCGCTTCAGCGCGAAGCGCTGACCGCGGGCGCCACTTATGAGCAATATCTTCAGCGTTTCCGCGACACCAGTTCGCAGGAGGGATCGCAGAATGCCGACGCCCGCATCCTTGCACTTGCGGAGATTCCGTCAGTACCCGTCAAGCCCAGCCTGCCGCTCTATCTTGGCGCCGCACTGATTGCCGGGCTGCTCGGCGGAACGACGGCCGTGGTCGGGCGCGAGCTGCTGGAGAAAGGCGTGCGAACGACCGCCCATGTCCGGGCTGCGCTGGGCATGCGGACGCTGGCGGTGATACCGGAATTCCGTTCCCTGCTTACGGCTGAGGAAAAGCTCGATTATGCCTCCGGAATCACCCCGAACTACATAGCTGAGCGCCCCTTTTCCGCATTTACGGAAAGCTTCAGGATGCTGCACGCGGCGCTCCATCGCCCCGGATCGGTCAATGTGCAACAGGTCGTCGCGGTGACGTCGGCGCTGCCCGGTGAAGGCAAGTCGACCTGCGCCGCCTGTCTCGTGCGCGTTGCCGCCATGTCTGGCCAGCGCGCAGTGCTGGTCGAATGTGACACGCGCCGTATCGGCCGCAGCGAAGTCGCGCGCGAAAGTGAAGTCGGACTGCTGGAAGTGCTTTCCGGCTCCGCGACGGTTGAGCAGGCATTGCGCCGGGATGAGGCCACTGGCGCCTATATCCTGCCGCTCTCCCGGCATCCGCTCTCGACGAGCGACGTACTGACCACGACTGCGCTCGACGATCTGTTGGCGCGGCTGCGGCGCATGTTCCAGTTCATTGTCATGGACACCGCGCCCGTGCTTCCGATCGCGGAAACCCGCCTCCTGGTCAGCAAGGCGGATGCCGTCGCCTATCTCGTGCGCTGGGGCGCCACACCCCGGGCGGCTTCAGCGGCGGGCGTGCGTATCATCGAGGAAGCGGGCACGCGGATCGCCGGCGCGGTGCTGACCCAGGTGGACCTGAAACAGCAGCATAAATGGACGCGCAGCGAAGCCAGCAGCTATTACAGCCAGTACAAGAACTACTATCGCTGATAGCCGCCCGGCCCCTTGCCCGATCAGGCATATGTTCCGATCACTTCGATAAACTCCGGGCTGGTCCCGAAACTGTTGGTTGCCGTGCCCCGCATCCGTATTTTCGTTCCGCTCGCCCGGCTATCGCACGTCCAGGACCAGCTTGCCGCGCCAAGGTCGGCCACGAGAGTCGTCCAGGCGCCTATGCCGCCGTCCTGCACTTCTAGGGCTATATCGTAGGTCAGCCCGCCGCCAGACCAGTCGCCATAGCCGAAGACCAGTACACGTCCTGACTGTGGAACCTTGTTGCCCGCCGACGTCGAGCCATCCCCCGAATAGACGCGCATGTAATCGTTGATGCGGTAGACCTGACTGTCCTGCGGGCGGGTGAACTCGCCGCCCTGATAATAGGGCGCGGCGTAGGCGTCGTCGGCGATTTGTTCAATCTGGTAGCAGCGCAACCGCAGTTTGATGTCAACCGTAGTCCCGGTGGCTGGGCTGATGGTAAAATAATCGCCGAAGCTGTCTGAGACAGGAGACGCGCCGGGATACCCTTCTGCCCATGGTT
>JBFXHW010000059.1:0-11783 GCA_050176605.1 Sphingobium sp.
CTCCGGACATCATCGTGCGCAACGAAAAGCGCATGTTGCAGGAGGCGGTCGACGCCCTGTTCGACAATGGCCGTCGCGGCCGTGTCATCACCGGCGCGAACAAGCGTCCGCTGAAGTCGCTTTCCGACATGCTGAAGGGCAAGCAGGGCCGCTTCCGCCAGAACCTGCTCGGCAAGCGCGTCGACTATTCGGGCCGTTCGGTCATCGTGACCGGTCCTGAGCTGAAGCTGCACCAGTGCGGCCTGCCCAAGAAGATGGCGCTCGAACTGTTCAAGCCGTTCATCTACGCCCGGCTCGACGCCAAGGGTCTGTCGATGACCCTCAAACAGGCGAAGAAGTGGGTCGAGAAGGAGCGCAAGGAAGTCTGGGACATCCTCGACGAGGTGATCCGCGAGCATCCCGTGCTGCTGAACCGCGCGCCGACGCTCCACCGTCTCGGCATCCAGGCGTTCGAGCCGGTCCTGATCGAGGGCAAGGCGATCCAGCTTCACCCGCTGGTCTGCTCCGCATTCAACGCCGACTTCGACGGCGACCAGATGGCCGTGCACGTTCCGCTGAGCCTCGAGGCGCAGCTGGAAGCGCGCGTCCTGATGATGTCGACCAACAACATCCTGTCGCCCGCGAACGGCAAGCCGATCATCGTGCCTTCTCAGGACATGGTGCTGGGTATCTATTATCTCTCGATGGAGCGCGAAGGCGAGCCGGGCGAGGGCATGATGCTGGCCGACATGCAGGAGGTGCACCAGGCGCTCTACACCAAGTCGGTGACGCTCCACTCCAAGATCATCGCGCGCGTGCCGCAGACCGATGAGAACGGCATGGAGTTCATGAAGCGGTTCGAGACCACGCCGGGCCGCATGCTGATCGGCGAATGCCTGCCGAAGAGCCACACTGTCCCGTTCGACGTCGTCAACCGCCTCCTTACCAAGAAGGAAATCGGCGACGTTATCGATCAGGTCTATCGTCATACTGGCCAGAAGGACACGGTCCTCTTTGCCGACGCGATCATGGCGCTGGGCTTCCAGCACGCGTTCCGCGCCGGCATCAGCTTCGGCAAGGACGACATGGTCATCCCGGCCAGCAAGGAAGGCATGGTCGACGAGACCAAGGCGCTGGTGGCCGATTATGAACAGCAATATCAGGACGGCCTGATCACCCAGCAGGAAAAGTACAACAAGGTGATCGACGCCTGGAGCCGTTGCGGCGATCAGGTCGCCAACGCGATGATGGACGAGATCAAGGCCATGCCGAAGGACCCGGCAACGGGCCGGATGGCGCCGATCAACTCGATCTTCATGATGGCGCATTCCGGTGCGCGCGGCAGCCAGGCACAGATGAAGCAGCTTGCGGGCATGCGCGGCCTGATGGCCAAGCCCAGCGGCGAGATCATCGAAACGCCGATCATCTCCAACTTCAAGGAAGGCCTGACCGTCCTTGAATATTTCAACTCCACCCACGGCGCCCGCAAGGGGCTGGCCGACACCGCGCTCAAGACGGCAAACTCGGGTTACCTGACCCGCCGTCTGGTCGATGTCAGCCAGGACTGCACGATCGTCGAGCAGGATTGCGGCACCGACAAGGCGCTGGAGATGAAGGCGATCGTTCAGGGCGGCACGGTCATCGCGTCGCTCGGCGAGCGTATCCTCGGCCGCACCACGGCGGAGGACATCGTCGACAGCAAGGATAACAGCATGCTGGTCGAGGCCGGTACGCTGCTCGACGAGGCGCTGGTCGCTTCGATCGAGGCGATCGGCATCCAGTCGGTCAAGATCCGGTCGCCGCTGATCTGCGAATCGACGATGGGCGTGTGCGCCAAATGCTATGGCCGCGACCTCGCGCGCGGAACGCCGGTCAATATCGGCGAGGCGGTCGGCGTCATCGCCGCCCAGTCGATCGGCGAGCCGGGCACGCAGCTTACCATGCGGACCTTCCACATTGGTGGCGCGGCGCAGCTCAACGAGACCTCGAACCTCGAGGCCGTCGCCGACGGCAAGATCGAGTATCGTGACATGCCGACGATCATGGACAGCCGCGGCCGTCGCCTCAGCCTCGCCCGCAACGGCGAACTGGCGATCATCGACGATGAGGGCCGTGAGCGCGCGGTGCACCGCATGCCTTATGGCGCGCAGATCAGCTTCGAGGACGGGGCCAAGGTGAAGAAGGGCGAGCGGATCGCCGAATGGGATCCGTTCACCATGCCGGTGATCACCGAAAAGCCGGGCGTCGTGAAGTATCAGGATCTGATCGACGGCAAGACGCTGACCGAACAGGTCGACGAAGCGACGGGCATCGCCCAGCGCGTCGTCACCGAGCATCGCGCATCGGCGCGGAGCAAGGAAGACCTGCGGCCGCGACTCACCCTGCTCGACGACGAGAGCGGCGAGGCGGCCCGTTACATGCTTGCCATGGGCGCGACCCTTTCGGTCGAGGACGGTCAGGCGGTGCAGGCTGGCGACGTGCTGGCGCGCGTTTCCCGCGAGGCGGCGAAGACCCGCGACATCACCGGTGGTCTGCCGCGTGTTGCCGAGTTGTTCGAGGCGCGCAAGCCGAAGGACAATGCGATCATCGCCAAGGTCTCCGGCCGCGTGCAGTTCCTCAAGGACTACAAGGCCAAGCGCAAGATCGCGATCCAGCCGGAAGATGGCGGCGAGCCGGTCGAGTATCTGATCCCGAAGTCGAAGGTGATCGACGTTCAGGAAGGCGACTATGTGAAGCGCGGCGACAACCTGATCGGCGGTTCGCCCGATCCGCACGATATTCTCGAAGTGCTCGGTATCGAGGCTTTGGCGGAATATCTCGTGTCGGAAATCCAGGAAGTCTATCGACTGCAGGGCGTGAAGATCAACGACAAGCACATCGAGGTGATCGTCCGCCAGATGTTGCAGAAGGTCGAGATCACCGACGGTGGCGACACCACGCTGCTCGCCGGCGAGCAGGTCGACGCGGAGGAAATGCACGAGATCAACAGCAAGCTTGCGGCGGGACAACAGCCCGCCGAGGGCAAGCCTGTGCTGCTCGGCATTACCAAGGCCTCGCTGCAGACCCGCAGCTTCATCTCGGCAGCGTCCTTCCAGGAGACCACCCGCGTCCTCACCGAGGCGGCGGTTCAGGGCAAGAAGGACACGCTGATCGGGCTGAAGGAGAATGTCATCGTCGGCCGCCTGATTCCGGCGGGCACCGGCGCGGGCATGAATCGCCTGCGCGTCACCGCGACGAGCCGCGATGCGGCGCTGCGCGCGTCGCTCCGCGACCTGGAGGCCCATCTCATCGCGCCGCACGATGCGGCCGAAGAGCATGAGTATGAGTTGAAGCAGGGGCCGGAAGCGGCCATCGGCGACGACCCGCTCGCCAAGGTTCAGGGTGAGGACTTCACCACCGAAGACATGGACTGAGCCATTCGCGACGGCGGGGTTTGCGCTCCGCCCGCAACACAGCATAAGGAACCCGCCCGGAGCATCGCGCGCCGGGCGGGTTTCGTTTTGGGGGTAAAGCGCCATGAGGATCAGCGCGATCCATATCTATCCGGTCAAGAGCCTCGGCCCGGTCGCGCTCGACGTGGCGAGTGTGGAGGCGCGCGGGCTGACGGGCGACCGGCGCTGGCTGATCGTCGATGAGGGAAGCCGCTTCGTCACGCGACGCGAGATCCCCGCGCTGGCACGGATCGCGATGAGTGCCGGGGCGGATGGCCGATACCGGCTTTCGCATCCCGATGGCGAAGCTGTGCTGGAGCCAACGGCAATGGCAGGGGCGACGACGCCTGTTGTCGTGTGGCGCGATACCGTCGATGCGGTAGTGGTCGAGAATGAAGCGAGCGCGCTGATTTCCGCCGTGGCGGGGCGGACCTTGCGGCTCGCCTATATGCCGGATGTTTCCGTTCGACCGATAGACCCGAATTTTGGACGCACGGGCGAGATGGTCAGCTTTGCGGACGGCTATCCGATACTGGTAACGTCCGAGGCGTCACTGGCGGCGCTCAATGCGCATCTGGAGACACCCATATCGATGGCGCGCTTTCGGCCCAATATCGTTCTGGCGGGCGATGGCGAGCCATGGGCCGAGCGCGACTGGTCCGGGCTCGTGACCGGCAATCTGCGGCTGCGCTTCGCCAAGCCGTGCGAGCGCTGCATCGTCATGACGCAGGACCCCGCGACCGGCGTTCGCAACGAGGGCAATGCCGTGCCTTTGGCCCTGCGCAAGCTCGGTCAGTTCGGCAAGGGTGGCGCCCTTTTCGGAATGAACGCCATTGCTGATATGCCGGGCCGGGTGGCCGTGGGGGACGAGGCGGTTTCGGGCGACCATTGGCCGAAAACCTGACCATGGGAGCAGCTGGCCCTTCGGCTTGGCCAGCGGTGTTCAATTCATGCCGAAATATTTTCCTATTGCCGCCATCGAACCCAGTCCGAATACCAGTCGACCGGCCATCAGCGATGCGAGCAGCATGAGAATGATGACCCAGAGCATGAATATCCCCCCGGTTATGCGCCAGCTCTTGGGCGGCAGTCCCTGGAACAGGAATGTCGCGATGCCCGCCACGTTCAGACAGACGAGATTGACGAGGAACAGGAAGAGCGCGCTTGCGCTCGCCGTCGGGAAGCCCGCACCGAGATAGACGCCCGCCGCCGACAGCGGGGGCACCAGCGCAACCGCTATCATGACCCCGACAAGCGTCAGCGAGGCGGCACGGCTGAAGGCGAGCACGCCCGCCGCGCCGCAGGCCAGAGCCAGCGCGACATCTGCAGGGGCGATGACCGTCCGGTTCCTGAGTTCCGAAACCATCGGGTCGATATCCAGGCATGCACCCACCGCCACGCCGGAGGCGACAGCCAGCACGCAACCCACGGCAAGCGTCGCGCCTGCTCTGTGCGCGAGCCGTTTGTCACCGACGGTTGCGGCAAGCGCGATGCCCATGGTCGGGCCGAGCAGTGGCGCGATAATCATCGCCCCTATGACCACGGCGGTCTGGCCGCTGCTCATGCCGAGCGCGGCGATCACTGCGGACAGAACCACTGTCAGCAGATATGTCGGCCTGATATGCAGGCTCTGGTCGATATCGTCGTATATTTCGTCCGTGCTGATCCGGTCACGCGTGAAGAAACGTTCGAGAGCAGTTGGCGGAGCGCCTGCGGTGGCGGGAAGTTCGGTATCGGCGGTTTCCTCGACAGCGGGCAAAGCCGCCTCCAGTCCGATCACATAGGCGCCGAATTCCGGAATGGAACCGAAAGACCGGTCGAGATCGTCGAGCAGCCGCCCGGTATAGCGTTGCTGAACGAGGCAGCTATACTTTTCCTGGCCGCCCGGAACCGCCTCTCGCCAGAAACGACGGCTGTGCCGGGCCAATATGTCTTCCAGCCGCGCGATTTCCGTCTCAGGCAGGTATATCTCGACAAGCCGGGCGGACATGATCCTCTCTCTCGGTCAGCCGGAGCGTACGGACGCTAAATCCTGATACGCTCAGCCGCATTGCGCGCGGTGGAGCAGCTTCTGGTCTGCCAGCACCAGCGCCATCATCGCCTCCACCACCGGTACGCCGCGGATGCCGACGCAGGGGTCGTGGCGGCCTTTGGTCACAATCTCGCTGGCCTCGCCGTCGCGGGTGATGGTTTCCACAGGAATGAGGATCGAACTGGTCGGCTTGAACGCCACGCGCACGCGCACCGGCTGGCCGGTCGAGATGCCGCCAGCGATGCCGCCCGCATGATTGGCCAGGAAATCGGGGCCATTTTCTCCGGGCCGCATCGCGTCGGCATTCTCCTCGCCGCGCAGGGAAGCGGCATCGAACCCGTCGCCGATCTCGACTCCCTTGACCGCGTTGATCGACATCATCGCGCCCGCTAGCGCCGCGTCGAGTTTTGCGTAAAGCGGCGCCCCCCAGCCCGCCGGAACGCCGGTCGCAATGCATTCGACGACCGCGCCGAGCGACGAGCCGTCTTTCCGCGCCCCGTCGACGAGCGCTTCCCAGCGCGTCGCGGCCGCCTTGTCCGGGCAGAAAAACGGGTTGGCGCCGATCTCGCTGGCGTCGAAATTCGCAGGGTCGATCGAATCGCCGCCAATGGCGCTGACATAGCCGAGGATATTTACTTCCGGGATGACGAGACGCGCGACCGCGCCCGCCGCCACGCGGCTCGCGGTTTCGCGTGCGCTCGACCGCCCGCCGCCGCGATAGTCGCGGAAACCATATTTGGCGTCATAGGCATAGTCGGCATGGCCGGGACGATAGGATTGCGCGACCTCCGAATAATCCTTCGAGCGTTGATCGACATTGTCGATCATCAGGCTGATCGGCGTTCCTGTCGTGCGCTGGATTCCGTCCTGGCCTTCGAACACGCCGGACAGGATGCGCACGGCGTCGGGCTCCTGCCGCTGCGTCGTGAATTTCGATGTGCCGGGGCGCCGCCGGTCGAGAAAGGGCTGGATGTCGGCTTCCGACAGCGCGAGGCCCGGCGGGCAGCCGTCCACCACCGCGCCGATGGCGGGGCCATGGCTTTCCCCCCAGGTGGAGAAACGGAAAACATGTCCGAAGCTGTTGATGCTCACTCCGGCTTGTCCAACGCGATGTCCGGCGCGTCCTCTGCCTTCATGCCCACGACATTATAGCCCGCGTCGACATGATGGATCTCTCCCGTCACGCCCGACGCGAGATCAGACAGCAGATAGAGACCGGCGCCGCCGACATCCTCTATCGTGACGTTGCGCCGGAGCGGAGAGTTCAGCTCGTTCCATTTCATGATGTAGCGGAAATCGCCGATGCCGCTGGCGGCCAGAGTCTTGATCGGACCTGCGGAAATGGCGTTGACCCGGATATTTTCCGGACCCAGATCCATCGCCAGATATTTGACGCTGGTTTCGAGCGCCGATTTGGCGACGCCCATGACATTATAGTGCGGGATCACCTTTTCCGCGCCATAATAGGTCAGCGTCAGCAGCGATCCGCCCTCGGGCATCATCGCGCGCGCGCGCTTCGCCACTGCGATGAAGCTGTAGGCCGAGATGTTCATCGTCATCAGGAAATTGTCGAGACTGGTATCGACATATTTCCCGCGCAGCTCGTTCTTGTCGGAAAAGCCGATCGCATGAACGACGAAATCGAGCGTGCCCCAGCGATCCTTCAGTACATCGAACGCCACATCGAGCGCAGCCATGTCCGACACGTCGCAGGGCAGCAGGAAATCGGAGCCGAGTTCGGCGGCGAGCGGTCGCACGCGTTTTTCCAGTGCCTCGCCCTGAAAGGAAAAGGCCATTTCCGCGCCATGCGCATGCAGCGCCTTTGCGATACCCCAGGCCAGCGACTTGTCATTGGCAAGGCCCATGATGAGGCCCTTCTTCCCTGCCATCAAACCGGTCATGCGCTTTGAACCTCTTGCTTTTCTGTCATTTCCTCGGTTCCGGGCTCGGGAAATTCGGCGAGCGCGGCATTGAGTTCCGCGCCAATTACCACGCCCAGCCCGACGAGGAAGAAAAAAATGAGCGTGACCATGATGCCGGCGAGGCTGCCATAGGTCATGTTGTAGGTCGACAGGTGAGCGAGCACGACGGGCAGGAGCATCAGCGTGCCGTACCACCAGAGGGCCGTCAGGATGGCGCCGGGCCATTTGGGAAAGCCCGGCGCGCGATAGCGCCTTGGTGTCAGCGAATAGAAAAGCGCATAGAGAGAGAGGGTCAGTACCACGAACGGCACCAGCTTGGTCGCGTTGACGAAGGCGATGGCATTGTCGGCGAAGGGCAGGATGCGCTGAAGGAACTGATCGGCGCCGGTCAGCGTGAGCTGCGCGGAAAAGGCCGTCATGGCGGCGATCACGCTGAGGACGACGATGCCGATCGATCGCAGCCTGTGCTCCCAGAAGGGAAGGCCGCTCTTGGTGCCATAGGCGCGGCGCAAGATGTCGCGGATGGTTTCGATCAGGCTGCCGGTGGTCCAGAGGGCGACGACGAGACCGAACCAGACGATACCGGATGCGGAGCCCGACCGGGCAAGGATGACATCCTCGATCGGAGTGCGCAGCACGGCGGCGACGCTGGGCGGGACGGTGTAGAGAAAGGCGTTGACGGCGGCGATCCCGTCCTGCGTGCGGCCCAGCGCGCTGGCGATCGTGGCGGCGACGATGAAGAAGGGAAAGAGAGCGAGCAGCGAGAGATAGGCGAGGTTGCCCGCATGGATGAACCCGTCACTGTAGACGCCGACAGCGACGCGCTTCACGATTTCCCATGCATAGGCAAGGGAATGCTTCCTGCCCGCCGCGTCCCGCCAGGGGAACCGGTGGCGCAGGCGCCGCGCTTCCGGCGAATAGGGGGAGGTTTCCTGCATATGCTTTCCTCTGCGCCCCGTAACCGATCGTCAAAACGGCGTTCAGCCGCCGATATCGGCCCTGATCGCGCGCTTGTCCCGCCATTTCGCGGTGAATTCCCGCAGGTCCTTGTCGTCGGGCGGGATGTCTATCATGACCGTGACGAGCTGGTCGCCGCGCGCGCCGGACTTGGTTGAAAAGCCCTTGCCCTTGAGACGCAGCGTCTTGCCGGAGGAACTGCCCGCCGGAACAGCGAGCATGACCGGCCCGTCGACCGTCGGAACCTTCACCTTGCCGCCGTTCACCGCTTCGTCGAGCGTTACCGGAAGGTCGAGCCGCACGTCATCGCCATCGCGGCTGAAAAAGGCGTGATCGCGCACCTCGATGGTGATGATCGCATCGCCAGCGCCGCCAGGACCCTGTTGCCCCTTGCCGGCCAGCCGCATCTGCGTGCCCGTCTCGACCCCGGCGGGCAGCTTGACGTCGATCGTCTTTCCATCCTGCAGCGTGATGCGTTGCGTCGCGCGCGTGGCGGCGTCGATGAAGTCGACCGCGAGGCGATAGCTGGCATTGGCGCCCCGTTGCGGCCCGCCGCCGCGCCCGAATCCGGCGAATCCGCCGCCGCCGCCCGCAGCGCGACGTCCGCCGCCGCCGAAAAGCCCCTCGAATATGTCGCCGAAATCGCCGCCGGTGCCGAACTCAAAGGTTTCCGCGCCGCCGCCACCCGTGCCATAGTGCGAATATTGATGACTGCCGCCGCCCTGGCCAAAGCCGAAAGGTGCAGTCGGGTTGCCGTCCCCGTCAATCTCTCCGCGATCGTAACGCGCGCGCTTTTCCTTGTCGGAGAGCAGGTCGTAGGCGTTCGTGGCCTGCGAAAAGCGCTCCGCCGCCTTGGGATTGTCCTTGTTCCGGTCAGGGTGCAGCTCCTTGGCGAGCTTGCGATAGGCGGACTTGATCTCGGCCTCGCTCGCGCCGCGGGCAACGCCCAATATGCCATAGGGATCAGCCATTATAGTCCTGATTATCCAAGTCGGTTCGCATTGTCGCCTATCATGTGGCCCAGAGAGCCGCGTGCTTCAAGGACCATGTGGCGGAAAGCGGGTGCAGGCTCGACAGCGCGACCGCGCATGGCTAGGAGATTCCCATGGCGCGGGACCCCTTTCAATGGTTTGATGAATGGTATGGCGAAGCCCGCCAGACCGAGATCAACGACAGCAATGCGATGGCGCTGGCGACGGCGGATGCCCAGGGTCGGCCTTCCGTCCGCATGGTGCTGCTGAAGGGACATGGACCGGACGGTTTCGTCTTTTACACCAATTTCGAGGGGCGCAAGGCCGGTGACCTGCTTGCCAACCCCTTTGCCGCGCTGCTGTTCCACTGGAAGTCGCTGCGCCGCCAGATCCGGATAGAAGGCAAGGTGGGCCGGGTCGACGATGCCGTGGCGGATGCCTATTTCGCGACACGCAGCCGCGACAGCCAGCTTGGTGCCTGGGCATCCGATCAGTCGCGCCCGCTTGAAAGCCGCGAAGCCTTCATGGCGCGCTATGAGGCGGCCCGGGAGCGTTTCGAGGGGCAGCAGGTTCCACGTCCGCCGCACTGGTCCGGCTTCCGTCTCGTACCTGACAGCATCGAATTCTGGCAGGATCGCGAGCACAGGCTGCACGAACGCTGGGTCTATAGGGCCGACGGAGCGGGCGGCTGGCGGTGCGGAATGCTCTATCCATGAGCCGCTCGTCGCTGACGAGCGAGGAGCGCGGGCGGCTGACGCGCGGCGCGGCGCTCGCCAGCGTGGGGGTGGCGTTTTGCCTGCTGGTCCTGAAGGGGATCGCCGCCCAGCGGACCGGATCGGTGGCGATGCTGGGCTCTCTGGCCGATACCGGGCTCGATCTGGTGGCAAGCCTGGTGACCCTGATGGGCGTGCGCTGGGCGGCGATGCCGGCGGATCACGAGCATCGCTTTGGCCATGGCAAGGCCGAGGCGCTCGCCGCGATGTTCCAGGTGACGCTGATCGGCATGGCGGCGATCGCGCTGGCCGGCGAGACCGTGCACCGTCTTGCAGCCGGACGCCATGCCACGCAGGCACCCGAAGCGGGCATATTGGTTTCTGTTGTCGCGATCCTGCTTAGCTTTGCGCTGGTGCTGTACCAGAAACGTGTGATCGCACGCACCGGTTCGATCGCCATCGGCACCGACCGGCTGCATTATCAGTCCGACTTTTTCCTTAACCTGTCCGTGATCGTCGCGCTGGTGCTCGACCAGTATTTCGGACTGGGGGGAGCAGACCTTCTGTTCGGTTTCGCCATCGCGGTCTGGCTGGGCCGGGGTGCATGGCGATCCGCATCCGAAGCGATCGATCACCTGATGGACAAGGAGTGGTCGGTCGAGGAAAGGCAGCATTTCCTGGATGTCGCGTCGCGGCACCCGGAGCTTCGCGGTATCCACGACATGCGCACGCGCACCAGCGGGACGCACCGTTTCGTGCAGTTTCATGCCGCGGTCGATCCCAATATGACGATAAAGCAGGCTCATGTCGTGATGGACGAGATCGAGGCGGCGCTTGAGAAGGAATTTCCCGAAGTCGATATCCTGATCCATCCCGATCCCGAAGGTCATGTCGAGGGCGGCGACGATCCGCTGCGCGGGGCGGATGCCCAGAAACTGCTGGCGGAAGAGAGCGGCGAGGCTCAGGTCACGAAATAGGGAAGGTCTCGACCAGCCGCTTCATCGCCCACCGCAGCTTTTCCCGCTCGGGGGCGTCCGAAACACCCATGCGCACGATCACGAGGCGTTGTGCGGGGGAAACAAGGACATATTGGCCGTGCATCCCCGAGGCCGCGAAAATCCGCTTCGAACCCTCCCCGTCGAACAGCGGGCTGCCCTCCCCCTTGCGATTGAGCCACAGATAACCGCCATAGGCCGGGTTGCGCTGTGACGGCGTGGTCATGAACTCCACCCACCGGGCCGAGACAAGCTGATGCCCGCCGACGCGTCCCTTGTTGCGGAGCAACTCGCCCAGCCGTGCATAATCGCGCGCCGTCATGTGCATCATCGCGCCGCCGATCATCGTGCCGCGCGCGTCGAATTCGGGGGTCAGGCTGGCAAGGCCGGCGGGCGCGATCAGGCGGCCGCGGACAAATTCCATCATCGCATCGCGCCGTGCGTCGGGCCGCTCGCTCGCCGTCAGCATCCGGGTCATCAGATCGCACAGGATCATCGTGTCCGCCGTCGAATAGACAAAGCTGCTGCCCGGCGGGCTTGCGATCGGCTTGGCCTCCGCAAAGGCCGCCATGTTCCGCGCACCGTCGGTGAAGAGCATGCGGATGGTGTCGCTTGTCGCGAGCGGCGCCCCGCCCTCGCGATGCTCGAGGCCCGATGTCATGGTGAGCAGATCACGCAGCGTGATCGTGCCGCGCGGATCGCCGGGTTGTCCCCATGCCGGAACCGGAACGGGGCTGTCGAGGGCGAGGCGGCCGTCCGAAACCATCAGGCCGATAAGTGCTG
>JBFXHW010000060.1:0-11781 GCA_050176605.1 Sphingobium sp.
GAACGGCAGCAGCTTCACCGTCACCGCCTTGAAGTAGAACATCGAGCAGGCGAGAAGGGTTGCAACGCCGACGCCGATCAGGAACCGCCAGGCGTTGCGCTTGGTCGCGATCACGCGGCCGGCATAGCGGGCGTAGAGTGCGCCCAGCCGTCCACCGGACGCGCCCTCATGTTCATGATGAGAAAGCGTGCCGCGCGCAAAGCGGATCATCAGCCATGGCGCGATGATGACCGCGACGAAGAAGCTGAAGATCATCGCGGCACTCGCGTTGATCGGGATCGGCGCCATATAGGGGCCCATCAGCCCGGACACGAACAGCATGGGGAGCAGCGCGGCGACCACGGTCAGCGTCGCGACGATCGTCGGATTGCCGACTTCTGCGACCGCGTCCACCGCCGCGTCGATGCGCGGCCGGTCGTCCGCCATCGCCCAGTGTCGGGCGATATTCTCGATCATCACGATCGCGTCGTCGACCAGGATGCCGATCGAGAAGATCAGCGCGAACAGGCTGACCCGGTTGATCGTGAAGCCCATGATGTTGGAGGCGAACATGGTAAGCATGATCGTCGTCGGGATAACGATGGCGGTGACGCCCGCCTCGCGCCAGCCGATGGCAAAGCCGATCAGGATGACGATGGAAATCGTGGCAAGCGCGAGGTGGAAGATCAGCTCGTTCGCCTTGTCGTTGGCGGTTTCGCCATAGTTGCGCGTCACTGACACCCGCACGCTGTCGGGGATCAGGCTGCCCTTCAGGCTCTCCACCCGGCCGACGACCGATTCGGATACCGTCACCGCATTGGCGCCCGCGCGTTTGGCGACCGCCAGACTGACGGCGGGGGTCATCGCCCAGTTGCCGTCCTTCTCCTTCGCCCAGCGCCAGGAGCGTGCCTGATCCTGCGTCGGCCCCTGTTCGACCTTCGCGACATCGCGCAGATAGACCGGAGCGCCGGTGATCGAGCGGACGGTGAGCGCGCCCAGCTCTTCGGCGGTGCGCAAGGTCTGCCCGGCGGTGACGGCGACAGCCTGCCCGCCCTCGCGCACCGTTCCCGCCGGAAAGGCGCGGTTCGCCTGACCGACCGCTTCCATCACGCTGCCCAGCGGCACGCGATAGGCGGCGAGCTTTGCCGGATCCGGCACGATGCGCAGCGCCTCGCGCTGGCCCCCGGTAATGAAGGTCAGGCCGACATCGTTGACCTTCGCAATCTCGGTACGCAGCTTGCCCGCGAGTTCGTACAGCGACCGGTCGTCCCATTGTCCCGGCGCGCCCGGCCGGGGCGTCAGCGTCAGCACGACGATCGGCACGTCGTTGATGCCGCGAACCGTCACCTGCGGCGGTGGAATGCCGACGGGAATGCGGTCGATATTGGCGTTGATCTTTTCGTCGATGCGCGTCGCCGCGTCCTCCGGATCGGATCCGACGAGGAATCGCGCCGTCACCATCACGCCATTGTCCTGCGCCTGTGAGTAGACATGCTCGACGCCGTCGACGCTCTTGACGATGGTTTCGAGTGGCTTTGCGACCAGCTCCACGGCGTCGGGGGCGGAAAGGCCGGGCGCGCCGACGCGGATATCCACCATCGGCACCTTGATCTGCGGCTCTTCCTCGCGCGGAATGGTGATCGTCGCGAGCAGGCCGACGATGATCGCCGCCATCAGGAACAGCGGCGTCAGCGGCGACTGGATGGTCGCGCGTGTGAGCCGGCCCGAAATACCCAGCGTCATTTCGCGGCGGACCCGATCAGCGTGTCGCCCTCGGCGGCGCCTGACAATATCTCCACCATGCCGGGCTCGGCGACCGGCGCTGTCTGCACCGGCACCTGTGTCGCCGTACCGCCCCTGGGCGCGATGGTGACATAGTCGATGCCGTATCGCGTGGTAATGTAGGAGGAAGGAACGAGCAGCGCCTTGCGCATGCCGGTTTCGACCCGCGCCGCGACACGGCGGCCGATCAGGCTGGCGTCAACGCCCGGCATATCGACGTCGGCGGCGACCTGGCCGGCCTCGACCGAGGGATAGACCTTCACGACCCGGCCGGTCATCGTCCCGCCGTCCGGTTTCGGCGCCGTGACGCGCGATCCGGCATGTACGCTGGTCGCAAGCGATTCGGGCATCTCCAGCCGCACGATCACGGGCCCGGCGGTGACGACGGCGACCGGCATGCCGGGCGCGACCGGCGATCCCGCCGGAATATCCGCGCGCAGCACCCGGCCGCTCGTGGGAGCGACGACCGCGCCCTGCCCGGCAACCGCGCTCGCCGCGGAATATTGCGCGCGCGCCGATGCCGCCATTGCCTCGGCCTGTTCGAGCCGCGCCCTGGCATAGACGCCATTGTCATAGAGATGGCGCACGCGGGCGAGTTCGGCCTGCGCCTGAACGGACTGGGCGCGATAGGATTCGGCCTGATGACCGAGCTGATTGTCGACGATGCGGCCGATCACCTGACCCTTCTTCACCATGTCGCCCTCGCGCACGGAAAGCGTGGTCAGAATGCCGGGAATGCGCGCCACCACCTGCGCCTGATCAACCGTCGCCACTTCCGCGCTGACATCCTGCCAGCCGGCGGTTTCGGCGCTCTTCAGCACGAGTCGCGGCCCTTCCGGCGCGGCGGCTTGCTGCGCCGTTTCGCTGCTTCCGCATCCGGTCAGAGCCAGTGCCGTGAAAGCGAGCGCGATGATCGAACCCCGCATCCCCTGTTCTCCTATTCGACCGGCTTCCCGGCGGCGCGCCACGCGCCGAACCCGCCGGCGAGATGCGTATCCACCGTCGCCTGCGCCGTCGCGCACCGGTCGAGCGCCATGGCCGACCTTTTGCCTCCCGCGCAGCTCAGGACCAGGGTCTTGTCGCCCGGATCAGGCAGGTTGGCCGGCTGGAAAACGGAAAGCGGCAGGTTGACGGCGCCGGGGATATGACCGGCGTCGAATTCCTCGGGCTCGCGCACGTCGACCACCATCACGGTACCCGCGCGCAGCATCGAGTCGAGTTCACCGGGGGTGATTTCGCGGTGTCGCGGTTTGCCGAATCCGAGCATGGTCAGGGCTTCCTTCCTTGTTTCCGGGCCTTGGGCGCATCCATAATATTGCCACTTGCTAATATGCATAAATCACTATATTAGTCAAGAACGATAAACAGAATGAGTCGATAAACGGGCTCGCGGACGAGAGGCAAGGCGGGAACAAGGCAACAAGGAGCAGGACAATGGCGCTGCCGGTTATCATCATAGTGGGTGCAGGCCTGGGCGGCACCATCGCGGCCTATGAAATTCGCGCCGCGGTGAAGGGCAAGGCCGATGTCATGGTCGTCAACGACATGGACGATTACTGGTTCGTGCCGTCCAACCCCTGGGTCGCGGTGCGGTGGCGGACGCCGGACGCCATAAAGGTTCATCTGCCGCCGATCATGCAGAAGAAGGGCATCGGCTTTACGTCTGTCGGCGCGAAGCGGGTGCATCCCGCCGAAAACCGAGTGGAACTGAACGACGGCACATCGCTTCACTACGACTATCTGGTGATCGCGACCGGCCCCGATCTCGCCTTCGACGAAATCGAAGGGCTGGGGCCAGAGGGCTTCACCCAGTCGGTGTGCAAGACCGATCATGCCGCCGAGGCGGCCGAGATGTTCGAGAAACTTGCCGCCGATCCCCGGCCGATCATCGTCGGCGCGGCGCAGGGCGCCTCTTGCTATGGCCCCGCCTATGAGTTCGCGCTGATCCTCGATACCGAGCTAAAGCGCCGCCGCATTCGCGACAAGGTGCCGATGACCTTCGTCACCGCCGAACCCTATATCGGCCATCTCGGCCTCGACGGGGTCGGCGACACCAAGACCCTGCTGGAGAGCGAACTGCGCGATCGCCACATCAAGTGGATTACCAACGCGAAGATTTCCAGCGTCGAGGATGGCATGATGCATGTCGAGGAGGTCAATGAGGAAGGATCGACCAAGGCGAAGCACGATCTGCCCTTCGGCTTTTCGATGATCCTCCCCGCCTTTCGCGGCGTTCCCGCCGTGCTCGGCATAGAGGGGCTCACCAACCCGCGCGGTTTCATCGTCGCCGACAAGCACCAGCGCAATCCGGCCTTCCCCAATGTCTATTCGCTGGGCGTGTGCGTCGCGATCCCGCCGGTCGGGCCGACGCCGGTGCCGGTGGGCGTGCCCAAGACCGGCTTCATGATCGAATCGATGGTGACGGCCATCGCCGCCAATCTGAAGCTGGAGCTGGCGGGCAAGGAGCCCACGGAGGAAGCGACCTGGAATGCCGTCTGTCTCGCCGATTTCGGCGATGGCGGCGTGGCCTTCGTCGCCCAGCCACAGATTCCGCCGCGCAACCTCAACTGGGCGTCGAAGGGCAAGTGGGTCCATCTCGCCAAGGTGGGGTTCGAGAAATATTTCCTCCACAAGGTCCGGCGCGGCACGAGCGAGCCCTTCTACGAGAAGCTCGCCCTTCATGTCCTCGGCCTCCGCAAGCTTCGTTTCTGAAAGGAACATGTCATGACACTCGATGCCGCCGTATTCCGTTTTGCCGGTCTGGTCGTTCTCGCGGGCGTGATCCTGTCGATCACCGTCCATCCCTGGTGGATCGCACTGACCGCCTTTGCCGGGATCAACATGTTCCAGGCGAGCTTCACCGGATTCTGCCCGGCCGCCATGCTGTTCAAGAAGCTGGGCGTTCGCCCGGGGAACGCCTTCCGCTGACGCAAATCCCATGACCCGCCCGCTTTTCGTTCTGCTTTCCCTTTCCTGCGCCGTCGCCCTCACCTCCCCGGCGGCGGCGCAGGATCTGCGCTCGGCCGTTGCCGCCGCGATCGCGCATTCGCCGGCGATGGAAGAGGCGGATGCGGGTGAAGCCGCTGCGCAGGCGGGGCTCGACCGCGCGCGGGCGGAACGCAACCCGCTGCTCCGCGTGGAGGGGTCGGCAGGCACCGGCCGGATCGACAATGGCGGATTTTTCGGCATCACCGCAGATGACGTGACGCCGGTCGCGGTGCAGGCGACCGGAGAGCTGCCGCTGTTCACCGGCGGCCGGACCGGCGCGGCGATCGCGCAGGCGCAGGGCGGTCGCGAGATTGCGCGACAACGGCTGGAGCAGGCGCGGCTGCAGGTCGGTGTCGATGCGGTATCGGCCTATACCGAGGTGCTGGCCGCCCGCAGGCTGATGGATCGCTATGGCGCGCTGACCCGCGCGCTGACGGAAGTGGAGCGTCAGGCGGGGCTCCGCTATGGATCCGGCGAGATACCGAGCACCGACGTGGCCCAGGCGCGCGCGCGCCGGGCCGAGGGCGAGGCCGGACTCGCCCAGGCGGAAGGGCGGTTGCGCTCCGCCGAGGCGCGCTATGAAAGGATCACCGGCACGCCGCCCGGCGATCTCGCTCCCCTCCCGGCGCCGCCGTCGACGCCCCGGACGCTGGAAGAGGCGATGGATCTCGCCCGCCAGTCCAACCCCGCGCTGTTGCAGGCGGCCGCCGCCGTTCGGGTCGCCGAGGGCGGCCAACGCGCCGCGCGTGCCGAGGGCATGCCCGTTATCGGCGCCTATGCAGAGGCCGCGCATGTGCGCGACCAGTTCTTCCCCGATTATGCCGCCGACTCGGTCGCCGTCGGTGTTCGCGGCCGCTGGACCCTGTGGGCGGGCGGTCGTGTCGCCGCGCAATCGCGACAGGCAAGCGCGGAGCTGAAGGCCAGCAGGGCACGGGAGCGCGCGGCGCGTCTCGCCGTGGAGGGCATGGTCATCGATGCATGGCAGGGCTACAACACTGCCCGCCGGATGGTGGAGGCGAGCGATCTGCGCACGTCCGCCGCAGCAGAGGCACTGCGGGCGACGAAGCTCGAGGCAGAGGTGGGCGCAAAGCCGACGCTGGCGGTGCTTGATGCCGAACGCGAGGCGATCGAGGCAGAGGCCGCCGCGATCGACGCGCAGGCGATGAGGATGGTTGCCGCCTGGCGGCTCAATGCAGTAACGGGACAAGCTGGCCCATGACAGACACCGCCCTTGCCAAAGCAATTGCCCAGATCGAGGCGGTGCGCGCGGCGGGGAAGCCGCCGTCCATCGCCAGCTTTTTCGACGAGGCAACCTTCACCGCTACCCATGTCGTGCACGATCCTGACACCCGTCGGGCGGCGATCATCGATTCGGTGCTCGACTTCGATCAGCCGTCCGGCCGCACCAGCCATGAATCGGCCGACGCGGTCATCGCTCATGTGCGGCGCGAGGGACTGACCATCGACTGGCTGCTGGAAACCCACGCCCATGCCGACCATCTGTCGGCCGCGCCCTATCTGCGGGACCAACTCGGCGGTATGATCGCCATCGGCGCCGAAATCGTCACGGTCCAGCATACGTTCGGCAAGATCTTCAACGAACCGGCGGAGTTCGCGCGCGACGGATCGCAGTTCGCGCATCTGTTCGGGGACGGGGAGCGGTTTACGGTCGGCGGCATCGATGCGATCGCGCTGCATGTGCCGGGCCATACGCCCGCCTGCCTCGCCTATGTCATCGGCGATGCGGTATTCGTCGGCGATACGTTGTTCATGCCGGATTACGGCACCGCCCGCGCGGATTTTCCCGGCGGCAGCGCCGCGACGCTGTTCCGGTCGATCCGGCGGCTGATGGCGCTGCCCGATGAAAGCCGCGTGTTCCTGTGCCACGACTATCAGGCGCCGGGGCGTCACGACTATGTCTGGGAAACCACGATCGGCGCAGAGCGCGCGAAAAACATTCATGTTCATGAGGGCGTGAGCGAGGAGGAGTTCGTCGCCATGCGCGAGGCGCGCGATGCGACGCTCGGCATGCCGCGCCTGATCCTTCCTTCGATACAGGTCAACATGCGGGGTGGACGGTTGCCGCCGCCGGAGGAAAACGGCGTCAGCTACCTCAAGCTCCCGCTCAACCTGCTCTGAGACCGGAAGGCAGCCATGGTCGACCAGCTTCACATGATGCTCGGAGGCCTCTCGGGCGTGCTGGTCGGCTTCACGCTCGGCCTTGTCGGCGGCGGCGGCTCGATCCTTGCGGTGCCGCTGATGGTCTATCTGGTCGGCGTGCGCAGCCCGCATATCGCCATCGGCACCAGTGCGCTCGCCGTGGCCGTCAATGCACTGGCGGGCATATGGAACCATGCGCGCAACACCAATGTGAACTGGCGATGCGGTTTCGCCTTCGCGGCGGCGGGCGTGCTCGGCGCCTTCGCCGGATCGAGCGCAGGCAAGGCGTTTGACGGCCAGAAGCTTCTCTTCCTCTTCGCGCTGCTGATGATCGCGGTGGCGATACAGATGTATCGCGGGCGCGGCGACGAAGGGCTAGAAGGCGCGGCCTGCAATCGCCAAAACCTGCCGAAGGTCGCGAGTTTCGGGTTCGGCACGGGCGCCTTGTCGGGCTTTTTCGGCATTGGCGGCGGTTTCCTGATCGTCCCCTCGCTGGTCGCCTCTACCTCGATGCCGGTCTACCGCGCGATCGGGACGTCGTTGGTAGCGGTATGCGCTTTCGGCCTCACCACGGCGATCAACTATGCGCTGTCCGGGCTGATCGACTGGCCGCTCGCGGCGGTGTTCATCGGCGGGGGCGTCGTTGGCAGCATCGCAGGCACCAGGCTGTCGCGCCGGTTGGCCGCTTCGCGCGGGCGGCTCTCGACGCTGTTCGCCGGTCTTGTGCTGATCGTCGCTTGCTACATGCTCTATCGCAGCGGAGCGGCGCTGGCAGGCTGAAGTCGCTGTTCGGCGGCAACGGCCACCGCGCGTGCCAGATCATCCGGCGTATCGACATCGAACAGGTCATCGCTGTGGACCGCCATCGCCGTCGCTCCAGCGGCGAGAGCGCGCGCGCCGCTGTCGCCGCTCAAGTCACGCAGATCGGGGAAAAACGCCGCCGGAAAAAGCACGGGCGGCTGCGGCTTGCCTCCCGTCACCGGAGCGGAGAATACGGGCCGCGTGCTGTCGCTGCGATAGGCCGCGATCATCGCCGAGAGGTGTCCGGGCCGAACGAACGGCATATCGGCCAGCAGGATCATCAGCGCCGAAGCGCCTTCCTCCTGCGCGGCGCGCGCCGCGATGCGCAGCGAGGCGGCAAGCCCCTCTTCCCTGTCCGGATTGATCAGCGTGCGATAGCGATCGGGCAGCGGCAGGCGCGCCTCCTCCGCCGTAATGGCATAGTGCCGGGATGTTTCCACCGTCAGCCCCGCGGCCGCCGCCCACTGTATCAGGGGCCATCCGCCGAGCGGCGCGAGCAGCTTGTCCTCCGCACCGAATCGGGCCGACCGCCCCGCCGCGATCAGCGCGACCGCAATGTCGTCATCCGCCCTCACGCAGTGCCTTTACCATGCCAGCCGCGATGGAAAGCGCGATTTCCTGCGGGCCGAGGCCGCCGATAGGCACACCCGCAGGGCCGTCGATGCGGGCGAGATTGGCCTCTGTGACGCCCAGTTCCGCCAGCCTTTCGATCCGCCGTGCATGGTTCCTGCGCGATCCCAGTGCGCCGACATAGCCGGTCGGCGCGGCGAGCGCCGCGATCAGCGCGGGGTCGTCGATCTTCACGTCGTGGCTCAGCGTCACCACCGCCGATTGCCGCCCGGGGGCGAAGGCCGCGACCGCCTCGTCGGGCCACTCGTCGGTCAGGGCGACGCCGGGAAATCGCTCTGCGGTCAGAAAGCGCGCGCGCGGATCGTTGATCGTGACATGAAAACCCGTCGCTTGCGCGATTGCCGCCAGCGCCTGCGCGATCTGCACCGCGCCGACGATCAGCAGCCGACGTGCTGGCTCGACGATGTTGATGAACTGGCCTTCCTGCTCGCCCGCGACCGTGCGCCCGGTCTCCAGGTCCGTCGACAGCGCGATGGCGGTTTCGGCGGCGCGTGCCGCCGCGATCTCCTCGAACAGGTCCGGCGGGAACCCCTCTGGCGTTACCGGCTGGATCAGCACACCGATCTGCCCGCCGCAGGGCAGGCCAGGCTGCCACGCGTCTTCGCTCAGGCCATAATGGCGGACGACGGATGTGCCGCTTTCCATCACCTGATCGGCGAGCGCAAACACCTCATATTCGATGCAGCCGCCGGAGATCGATCCCGCGAACCGCCCGTCGGCGGCGATCAGCATATGGCCGCCGCGCGGCCGCGGCGCCGATCCCGACGCCTCGATCACGGTCGCCAGGGCCATTTTTTCGCCCTGCCACGCGCGCGCCGCCATGATGATATCATCTATGTCATGCATGGCCGGTCACCGCTGATATCCGATAAGGCCCGGCCCGTCGCCGGAGGCATTGACAACAAGGCGCTGATTCCGTCATTCTGAACGATATTTGCAACTGACCAATGATCGGGAGAGGCTTCGTGCCCACGACCCTTATAGTGAACGGCAAGGAGCGGCAAGTCGAGGCCGATCCGGAAAAGCCCCTGCTCTGGGTGCTGCGCGAGGATCTCGACATGCCGGGAACCAAGTTCGGCTGCGGCATGGGCCTGTGCGGCGCGTGCACCGTGCTGGTCGACGGGTCCGCCGTGCGATCCTGCTCCCTCCCGATCAGCGCGGCGGCAGGCACGCAGATCACGACCATCGAACATGTCGCGACCCTTCCCGTCGGAAAGAAGCTGACCGAGGCATGGGTCGAAATCGACGTGCCGCAATGCGGCTATTGTCAGGCGGGGCAGATCATGTCGGCGACGGCGCTGCTTTCCGAAACGCCCAAGCCCAGCAATGAAGAGATCGACGCGGCCATGAGCGGCAATATCTGTCGCTGCGCCAGCTATCTGCGTATCCGCAAGGCGATCCGTCAGGCTGCCGGCACGGGAGAAGCGGCATGACCGGCCCGCTCGCTCTCAATCGCCGCACGCTCATCAAGGCATCACTCGCGGGCGGCGCCATATTGGCGTTCGACGCACGGATCGCGCTCGCCGCCGGCCCGGACGGCGAGGTGATGATCGTCAACGCCTTCATTCGCGTCAATCCGGATAACAGCGTGGTGATCGGATCGAAGAATCCGGAAATCGGCCAAGGCATCAAGACCTCGCTGCCGATGATCATCGCCGAAGAACTGGACGTCGACTGGAGCCAGGTCGTGGTCGAGCAGGCGCGGTTCGACGAGGCCGCTTTCGGCCGCCAGATCGCGGGCGGCAGCACATCGACTCCGTTCAACTGGATGCCGATGCGTCAGGCGGGAGCCGCCGCACGGGCGATGCTGGTCGCCGCAGCCGCCGCCAAATGGGGCGTCGATGCCGCCAGCCTGACGACGGGCGGCGGCAAGGTGATGCATGCGGGCAGCAAGCGGTCCGCCACCTATGCATCGCTCGCCTCAGACGCGGCGAGGCAGACCGCGCCCGATCCGGAAAAACTGACGCTCAAGGATCCGGCGACATTCAAGATCATCGGCAAGTCGCAGATCGGCGTCGACACGCCGAAGATCGTCAAGGGTGAGCCGCTTTACGGCATCGACGTGCGCCAGCCCGGCATGATCTATGCGGCGGTCGAGATCTGTCCGGCCTTTCGCGGTACGCTCGCGGGCTTCGATGAAGCCGGGGTCAAGGGGCAGTCCGGTGTGCTTGCGGCGGTTCCGATCAACAGCGGTCTCGATCCCAAGGGCCCGGCCGACGCGGTCGCCATCGTCGCGACGAGCTGGTGGCTCGCCAACAAGGCGCGAGAGGCGCTGAAGCCGCGCTGGTCCGACACCGCGCAGCAGGGTTTTTCGACGACAGGCTTCGCGAAGCAGGCCGCCAGCCTCTACAAGGCCGTGCCCAAGGAAGATATCGCCCGCAAGGGCGACGCCGATGCGGCGATGGCCGGAGCCGCGAAGACGCTGACCGCCGATTACAGCTATCCCTTCCTGTCGCACGCACCGCTGGAGCCGCAGAACTGCACGGCGCTTTACAAGGACGGCAAGATCGAAATCTGGGCGCCGACGCAGACGCCCGCGCGTGGCCTTACCAACGTTACGGAGATTCTGGGCATGGCGCCCGAGGATGTGACCATCCACCTGATCCGTGCGGGTGGCGGCTTCGGACGGCGGCTTTCCAACGACTATATGGTGATGGCGGCACAGGTGGCGAAGGCGATGCCGGGCCGTCCGGTGAAGCTGCTGTTCAACCGCACCGACGACCTGCGTCACGACTTCTTCCGGCCCGCCGGGTGGCACAGCCTTTCGGCCGGTCTGGACGCGAAGGGCAGGATTGTCGCCTTCAAGGATCATTTTGTCGGCCTGTCGACTGACGGAAAGCCGGTCGCGGCGGGCGAAATGCGGCCGGGCGAGCTACCCCACCTGATCCCCAACGTCCATTATGGCGTCACCTATATGGACTGCAACGTGCCGACGGGCGCGCTGCGGGCGCCGGTTTCCAACGCGTTGGCTTTCGTCTTTCAGGGCTTTCTGGATGAGGTCGCCTTGGCGGCGGGAACCGACCTTCCGGCGCTGCTCCGGCGTCTCTACAGCGAACCGCAGGAGCTTCCGCCAGATTCGCGCGGAGCCGAATTCGATACGCAGCGGGCGATCGGCGTGATCGACAAGGTGTGCGCCATGGCGAACTGGAAAGGCCCGGCGGGTGGGAAAGGCAAAGGCCGCGGTTTCGGCTTCTATTTCAGCCATCGCGGCTATTTCGCCGAAATCGTCGACCTGTCGGTGGACGGTGACGGGCAGGCGAAGGTGCACAAGGTCTGGGTGGCAGGCGATGTCGGCAACCAGATCGTCAATCCGATCAATGCGCAGCATCAGGTTCAGGGTGCGGTTATCGACGGTATCGGGCAGGCGCTGTCCGGCCTTGTCATTGAAGTGGAGAAGGGCGCCGCGACGGCCGAAAACTTCCACAACTACACGCTGCCCCG